>JBCDLV010000248.1:0-5268 GCA_038744895.1 Bacteroidota bacterium
GACCACCTCGCCGCCGTGCCCCACGGCATCGCGAGGCGTCGACCCGAAGGCTTCCATGCCCTCCAGGAAGGGCAAGATGTCGCCGATGTCGAACAGGACTTCGGTGAGCCCCATCACCCAGGAGATCGAAAACAGCAATGCGATCCGCATCACCATCGCCAGACCGAGGCCGATGTTGCGGCCGCGGGCCTGCTGGTGCTCCGGAAGCCGTCCGGTCAGGATCGAGATGAAGATGATGTTGTCGATCCCGAGGACGATCTCCAACGCGGAGAGCGTTCCGAGAGCGACCCAGGCATTCGGGTCGGAGATCCAGTCGAACATGCAGCGGCGGCGAGAGGAGCGCCGGAAGGTAGAGCGCCCGCCTCCGCTGGCGATCGCACCCTGCTGGCGATCGCAGGCAAATGCCGCCAGCGGTCACCGGCCTGGTTGGGAGAGCCGCCTGTGACCATATCGCCAGCGGGCCGTCGGAACGCGACCCTGTGGGCCCGGGTGTATCGGGCGCACCGCACCCTGCCTCATCCGCCAGCGGAGGGCCGAGGGGCTGCGGGTACCTTGCAGCAGACTCCCCTGGAATCATGTCCGAGACCGTCGCCGACCCGCTCGCGCATTACCCCGCCTGGGCGCAAGAACTCGCCCGGCGCTACTTCACGAAGACGCTCAACCAGTTCATCATCCATGGCAACGTGCGTGACCTGGTGCCTGCCCTCGACGAGCGAGGCGAGCAGAGCTACGTCCCACTCCGCGAGTTCCTCGCTGAGGACCTGTTCGCCGGCCGCGACGTGGTCGTGTTCTATGACCGATCCGATGGGATCCACTTCCAGGACCCGGAGAGCCGGAAGGACTTCAACCGGGCGCTGAGTGGCTACGACACCATCTTTGGAACGGAGTATGCTAAGAAGCTGCCGAAGGACCCAGCGCGTGTCTTCGCGCTCCTCGACAACTACTTCCGCCTGCGGCTGGCGGATGGGAAGCGCGTCGCTTGCGTCATCGATTACGCCGAGACGGTCGTACCCATGTCCGAGGCGGCGTCCTATTCGTCCGAGGACCGCGCCGCGCTCGTGACGCTTCAGAAGTGGGCCCACGACCCGCTCCTGCTGAAGGCGGACTTCACGCTGGTGCTGATCGCGGAAAACCTGAACGACCTGTCTCGGCCGTTCATTCAGAGCCCTTACAACGCGGAGCTGGACGTCGACTTCCCGGACCAGGACGGGCGCCAGCGGTTCGTGGACTGGTTCCTCTCGGCCCAGCGGGACGGGCGCCAGCGGTTCGACGACCTGTCGGACGTCTCGGACCTCGCGCTGGCCCAGAACACCGCCGGCCTGGGCTACGTGCAGCTCCGCACGATCCTCGCCGACGTTCTCGAAAACGAGCGTTCGCTGACGTTCGAGACGCTGTCAGCCAAGAAGAAAGAGCTCATCGAGGCCGAGGCATACGGGCTTCTGGAGTTCGTCGAAACCGACTATGCTCTCGACATGGTCGCGGGCCACGAGGAGGCCAAGCAGCACCTTCGCGCCGCGGCTGAGGCCATCAAGGCCGGCCGCCCCGACGTGATGCCCATGGGCTACCTCGTCAGCGGGCCCGTTGGCACGGGGAAGACCTTTCTCGTGACCACGTTCGCGGGCGAGATCGGCATCCCGATGGTGAAGCTCAAGAACTTCCGATCGCAGTGGCAAGGCGTGACCGAGGGCAACCTCGAAAAGATCCTGACGCTTCTGCGAGCGATGAACCCGGTGGCCGTCATGATCGACGAGGCCGACGCGGCCCTGGGCGACCGCAGCGCCTCCGGCGACAGCGGCGTCTCGTCGCGCGTCTTCGGGCAGATCGCGCAAGCCATGTCCGACACGCGGTTCCGGGGCAAGATCATCTGGTTCCTCGTGACCGCGCGCCCAGACCTGATGCCGGTCGACCTCAAGCGCCAGGGCCGCGCTGAAGAGCACATCGGGCTCTTCTACCCGTCGACGCGGGAGGACCGGGAGGAGCTGCTGCGCGTCATGATGAAGAAGACCGGTGTCGAGATCGACGCCTCCGACGTGCCCGACGCGCTGCTCGACGGCGAGCGCACCTACTCTGGCGCTGACATGGAGGCCCTCCTCACGCGCGCCAAGTTCAGAGCCGCCACGCACGCACTCGACTCACCCGAACCCGCCGCAGACGAAGCCGAGGAGCCTGCGCCAGCGGTCGATCCTCCATCCGGCGACGGCGCCGCGACGGCGGAACCAGTGGCCACGGAGAAGACCGAGGCCGAGGAAGGGACCATCACCCGCGCGGTCCTCTCGGCGGTCGTCGAGGACTTTGTGCCTCCCTCCTACCCCCTCCAGGTGGAGCTTCAGAACCTCGTCGCCGTCATGGAATGCACCAGCAGGTCCATGCTACCGGAGCGGTTCCGCAGCCTCGACCGGGAGGCGACAGTTCGCCGGGTCGAGGAGCTCAAGCGGCTGATCGGCGAGCGGTGACAGGCCTGCTGGCGACCACCGCCCGCCGACGCCGAGCAGCGGCTACTTCTTGTGGTAAGCCTTATACATCTTCTGGTACAGGTCGTAGTCCAGAAGCACGGCCTCGGGCTCGTTGTTCTTCTGAATCATGATCCCTGTCTTCAGGCCTTTTGCCTGGTCGATCAGAGCGGACGTTTTCGAGCGGAGCTCGGTGACGGTGGCGATCGCTTCGATCCCCTGGGTGCTGTACATCCCTAAGTGAGGTGGTGAGGGTTGGTAGAGTGCCCGCGATGTGTGGTGGCGCGGGCGCAAGCGGAATCTACACAATACAAAGCAATCCCTGTTGAACCATGTATCTCGCCCGAGTGACCGGTAGCGTCGTCTCGACACAAAAGGCCACCCGCCTCCGCTCGCACCGGCTGCTGACGCTCGACCGCATCGGCCTGGATGGCGTCTCTTTGGGCAAGCCAGAAGATGTCGGGCTCGACGCCGGGCTCGACGCCGGCGCTGGGGACGTGGTCCTGGTGGCCAAGGAAGGCGCCGTTGTGGCAGGCGTCTTCGACCGCGAGTTGGAGCCGGGCGATCTTCCCACACCAGCCAACGTCGTCATCGTGGCCGTCGTCGACGATTGGACGCCGCGGGCGTGACGCCAGCGGGCCGTCTGCCCCCGGCCGGGCGCTGACTCACTCCCTCTTCAACCCGCTGGCGCGGCCCCCGGCGCGGCGGGGGGTATCCTCCGGTCGATCTCACACCTCCCATTTCTGACATGGCGAACGCTCCCTACGACGTCCTCGTGATCGGCTCGGGCCCCGGCGGCTACGAGGCCGCGATCCGCGCTACCCAGCTGGGGCTCAAGACCGCGATCGTCGAAAAGAATAAGCTCGGTGGCGTCTGCCTCAACATCGGCTGCATTCCCACGAAGGCCTTGCTGAAGAGCGCCGAGATCGCCAGCCAGCTCTCGCACATCGCGGACTACGGGTTCACTGCCAACGGCGGCGGCCTGCCGACGCCGGACTTCGAGGCTGTCGTCAAGCGCTCTCGCGGCGTGGCGGACAAGATGAACAAGGGCGTCCAGTTCCTCATGAAGAAGAACAAGATCGACGTCTACATGGGCAAGGCGACGCTCAAGGGCAACGGGCGCGTCAGCATCGAGCCGTCGGAGACGATGGACGGCGAGACCGTCGGAGAGACCACGGAGCTCGACGCGAAGCACATCATCATCGCCACGGGTGCCCGGGCCCGTGAGATCCCGACGCTGCCGGTCGACGGGACCAAGATCATCGACTACAAGCAGGCCATGCTCCAGACGGAGCGTCCGGATTCGCTCGTCATCGTCGGGGCGGGCGCCATCGGAGTCGAGTTCGCCTACGTGTACCACCACATGGGCACGGAGGTCACCATCGTCGAGCTTCAGGACCGGCTCGTGCCTGTCGAGGACGCCGACGTATCGAAGGAGCTCACCCGGGCCTACAAGAAAATGGGCATGACCGTGATGACGGGCGCCCAGGTCACGGCCGTGGACACCGCTGGCGACGGGTGCGCGGTCACGATCAAGACCTCCAAGGGGGATCAGACGCTCCAGGTGGACCAGGTGCTCTCCGCCGTCGGCGTCGTCGGCAACGTGGAGGGGTTTGGCCTCGACGAGCTCGGCGTGGAGTACGACCGCGGCGCCATCAAGGTCGACTCGATGTACAAGACGAACGTCGACGGCCTCTACGCGATCGGAGACGTGGTCGGCGGCCCGTGGCTGGCGCACGTCGCGAGCCACGAGGGCATCGTGTGCATCGAGAACATCGCGCACCAGATGGGGGCCTTCGACCACGCGCCCCAGCCGGTCGACTACCTGAACGTGCCTGGTTGCACGTACTGCCTGCCACAGATCGCCTCGGTCGGCTACACCGAAGAGAAGGCCAAGGAGGCCGGCTTCGACGTCAAGGTCGGCAAGTTCCCGTTTGCTGCCTCCGGCAAGGCCGCTGCCATCGGCGACCAGACCGGCTTCGTGAAGGTGGTCGTGGACGCCAAGTACGGCGAAGTCCTCGGCGCGCACATCATCGGCCACGACGCGACCGAGATGATCGCAGAGGTCGTCACGGCCCGCGCACTGGAGACGACGGCCCACGAGATGATGGAGGCCATGCACCCGCACCCGACGCTCTCGGAGGCGGTCATGGAGGCCTGCCGCGACGCCTACGGCCAAGCGATCAACGCGTAGACCGCCCTCTCCGCGTCGGCTCTCTCATACCCCGCTGGCGGCCGTCGCCAGCGGGGTGTTTGTGTTCATGCGTTCGCTGCCAGCCAGTCGGCGTCGTAGGTGCTGAGCAGCTGGCGGAGGCCGTCGAGCCACAGGTCGTGCGTGCCGTCTGCGCGGCGACGGAGCCAAAACCCATAGGCCGTGTTGGCCTCGTAGCGGCCATGCCAGTCGTTGACCATGTCAATGCCGATGCGTGGGAGGATTCCCTCGCTCCGCTCGGTGAACATGGACACCGAGAAGCCCTCGCCGGTCAGTGCATCGACCTGAGCGGCCTCCCCTTCGAGGAAACCCGCGTAGTCCGCCAGCGGGCCCGGCGGGGTCAACGTGGGAAACCCGTCCGCCAGCAGGTCCTGGTGCGTGAGCCAGTAGACACGGGCCCTGCGGGCGAGATGCCGCTCGTAGACGCCCTGCAGCAAGGAACGCATCGGCCCGGTCTCGGGCGCAGGCACGGCCGCGGCCGACAGCCACTGGACAAACGCGGGGTCGTAGTGGCCAAACGCTCGGGCATCGCCCAGGTCGAAGCGCACGCCCTGCTCTGACACCTGGTGCGGGCCCGACGCGAACGGAGCCATCGGGGCGCGAGCC
>JBCDLV010000249.1:0-5261 GCA_038744895.1 Bacteroidota bacterium
CTCGACCATCTCTCACCTCTTCGCCGTCGTCTCCTCCGTCGTCGCCTCAACGCGATCGCCCGCGGCGATGCCGAGGCGGATTACCCGCTGGCGTTCGCCCAAGAGTAGGGAGGACCCCGTCTGCTCGCTAGCCGTACACCACCTCCATCCGGTGTCCTGACATGGCTGACCTATCGACCAAAGCCAATCCCCTTGACCTCCGCAACGAGCGCCCCGACTACGTCGAAGACAAAGTCGGGATGGGGAATCGACCCGGGTCGAGTGCCGACCTCTCGGAAGACGTCCCCCCTGCGATCAACGCTGGGCCTCATGACACGGGCTCCTTGGGCATCGAGAAACCTCACGTCACGCTCGACGACGAGGCTGTGCAGAAGGCGGAGTCCGAAGGAAAGGGGTACCGCACCTTGTAAGACGCCGTATCGGGCGGAGCGTCTGGCATTTCCCTCTGTGACGCTGTGACCCCGCCAGCTGCTGCTCTTCTCTCCGTCCTTGCTATCTCGCTGATCTCGCTGGCGGGGGCACTCACGCTATCGCTTGGAAAGGCACGGCTCCAGCGGATGCTCTTTCTGCTCGTGGCGTTTGCCGTGGGCGCTATGCTCGGCGGAGCCCTTCTGCACCTGATTCCTGAGAGCTACGAAGTCCTCGGGGGAGGCCCCGAAACGGGTCTGCTCGTCCTGGCGGGCGTGCTGTCGTTCTTCGTGTTGGAGAAATTCCTCCACTGGCGCCATCAGCATGGGGCCACCGGAGCGACCGAGGGGGGTACCGGGCATGCGCCCCGCGGACACCACGACGGTGCAAACGCTGTCGAGCCGTTTGCGATCGTCAACATCGTGGGT
Source organism: Bacteroidota bacterium (assembly GCA_038744895.1). Lineage (GTDB taxonomy): Bacteria > Bacteroidota > Rhodothermia > Rhodothermales > Rubricoccaceae > Rubrivirga. The sequence goes on from JBCDLV010000249.1 coordinate 837, forward strand.
AGCGTGGCCCACAATGTCATCGACGGAGCGCTCGTCGCAGCCTCGTACCTCGTCTCGATCCAGACGGGACTGGTGACTACGTTCGCGGTCATGCTTCACGAGATCCCGCAGGAGATTGGCAACTTTGGTGTGCTGGTGTATGGCGGCTATCCGCCACGCAGAGCGCTCCTGTACAATTTTGCCGCTGGGCTGGCTGGCCTCGTCGGTGCGGGACTCGTGCTTTGGCTTGGCTCCGGAGTCGAGGGAATAGCGGATTGGCTGCTCCCTGTGACCGCTGGCGCGTTTCTCTACATCGCGGGCAGCGACCTCATTCCCGAGCTGAACCGTCGGCACAGCTACCCCGCAACCAAGTCCGTGGGCCAATTGATCATGATGCTGCTCGGCATCGGAGTCATGGCACTCCCGTTCGTGGTGTAGCCCCCGCCAACTGTGCTCACCGCCGACATGCTGATCGCTGCCTACAGGGTCGGCGCGTTTCCGATGGCTGGCCTGGATGGTGCCGTTGGCTGGTATGCACCCGATCCGCGGGCCGTGCTGCCGTTGGACGACTTCCACGTGCCGAAGACGCTCGCCAAAACCGTCCGCCGGAATCACTTCGAGGTGGTCTGCAACCGAGACTTCGAAGCGACTATCCGGGCGTGTGCAGCCCCGGCGCCTGGACGCGAAGACACGTGGATCTCGGAGGAGATCGTTGGCGCGTATGTGGCACTGCATGACCGAGGTTTCGCCCACAGCGTCGAGTGCTGGCGCGACGGGCAGTTTGCAGGCGGCCTGTACGGAGTCGCCATCGGCGGTGCCTTCTTCGGTGAGAGCATGGTGTCTCACGAGCGGGATGCCTCGAAAGTGGCGCTGGTGCACCTGGTGGAGCGTCTGCGGGCTGGACAGTTCGCCCTCTTGGATACCCAGATGACGACGCCGCACCTAGCGCGATTCGGGGTGGTCGAGATCCCACGCGAGGCATACGAGCGCCAGCTGGCCTCCGCGCTTCGGCTGCGCGGGAGTTGGACGGCCTTGGACCGAGACCAGCCCAACCGGTAACACCGGGATACCTTGGCCGTTGATAGTGACATCGCCCCTCGACGTTCATGCTTCGACTCGTTCTTGCTGTTGGTTTGCTGTCTCTCGGAGCTTCCTGCGGAGCGTCGGAAACAGACAATTACCCGGAGTCCGTCGAGGAGGCCTCGACGCTACCCGCAGCGCCTCCCGCTTCGAACGCGCGTCTCGTCGTCTCCGCCGATGTGGACACGACGGACGTGAATGCTGAGACCCTCGACACCTTCCGGCAGATCTTGGCCGATGCCTCCACGGATCAAGTCGCCGACCGCTCCTACGGCGAGATCGTCCAATGGGTCGGGGAGCAGCTGATCGGCCGGCCGTACGTGGCTGGCATGCTCGACGCCCCGGACGAGGAGACGCTTGTGGTGGATCTGACGGGATTCGACTGCGTGCTGTACGTCGAGAACGTCCTCGCGATGGCATCCATGATCGCGCTCGGGCAGACGGATTATGCGACGTATGCGGCCAACGTCCAGACGATGCGGTACCGAGACGGGGAACTCGCGTACTGCTCGCGCCTGCATTATTTCTCGGACTGGATCCGCGACAACGAGCGCCGCGGGGCCGTACAGGACGTGACGGCGTCCGTCGGCGGCGAGCCCTTCGAGAAGGAGATCCGCTTCATGACGGAGAACCGCGATGCGTACCGCCAGCTGGCGGACGACTCCGCGTATGCTTGCGTCGTGGACATGGAGGCTGGTTTGGCGGGTGCTGAGCTGTTCTACGTTCCCCAGAATCGCATCGCTGAGGTCTACGACACCCTGCAGCCCGGTGACGTGATCGCGACGGCTACGAGCATCGGAGGCCTGGACGTGACCCACACCGGATTCGTCCACAAGACGAGCGAGAACACGGGCTTCATGCATGCCTCGCTCTCGTCCGATGCCGTCAAGGTGTCCGACGACCTGGAGGCCTACGTGCAGGGCATCTCCAGCCAGATTGGGATCGTGATCGCTCGCCCTGTCGACCCGAGAGGATAGAACGGCACCCGCTGGCGGCTCAGGGACGCCAGCAGCGATGCCTGGGAGCGCTTCCAGTCATTAAATCGGGTCTTCGTCGTGGAACGATCTGTCGGCCCGATCTTGCGGGCCCTCACTCGACCTCGACATGGAGATCCAGCGCGTCGGCGTGTTCACTTCTGGCGGCGACTCACCCGGCATGAACGCCTGCATTCGTGCAGCCGTGAGGCGGGCGATCGCGGAGGGCCTGGAGGTCATCGGGATTCGCCGTGGCTATGCGGGGATGATCGAGGGCGATTTCGTCGAGATGGACCGCCAGTCGGTCTCCAACATTCTCCAGCAGGGAGGGACAATCCTCAAGAGCGCTCGGAGCGAGGAGTTCAGGACCGAGGAGGGGCGTGCGGAGGCGGCCTCGCAACTGGGCATGGCGGGGATCGACTCCTTGGTGGCTATCGGAGGCGATGGAACGCTCCGGGGGGCGACGCACCTCATCAATGAGCACAACATCTCGGTGGTCGGGTGCCCGGGTACGATCGACAACGACCTGTTCGGGACGGACGAAACCATCGGCTACGACACGGCGCTCAACACCGCGTTGGAGTCGATCGACAAGATCCGGGATACCGCCGACGCCCACGATCGCCTCTTTCTGGTCGAGGTCATGGGCCGCGATACGGGATTCATCGCTCTGACGTGTGGCATCGGCGGCGGAGCTGAACTGGTCCTGATCCCCGAGATGATGACGGACGTGGCTTCCATCAAGGAGCGGATCTACTCGCTTATGACGTCGCAGAGTCGGTCGAGCATCGTCGTCGTGGCCGAAGGCGACGAACTCGGAGGGGCGCAGCGGATCCGCCAGGCTCTCGCCGAAGACCCGGCCTTCGACCGGATCGACACGCGCGTCTCGGTCCTCGGACACATCCAGCGCGGCGGCTCCCCGACCGCCCGCGATCGCGTGCTGGCGTCTCGCCTCGGCGCTGCTGCCGTGGAAGCACTCCTCGAAGGCCACACGGGTGTGATGGTGGGCGTCGTCAACAACGACCTCAAGCTCACGCCGATGCGAAACGTCTGGAGCCGCAAGAAGGACATCGACTACGACCTCCTTCAGCTGGCGGCGCTGCTCAGCTAGCGGATCACCACAAGCGGTTGCGACGTCGTCTGCCGGCCGTCGGAGAGGACGATTCGATACGCGCCTGGCGCGAGGCCGCGAAGGTCGAGGGACACCTGGTGGCCACCGGGCGAAAGGGCGTGACGCTCCAGGCTGAGCACGCGCCGACCGAGGGCGTCGACGACCGCTAGCGCGAGGGATCCAGCACGGTCCCCTGCATAGGAGACGACCGTCCGAGTGCGGGCGGGGTTGGGCCAGACGGCCTCGATCGCGAGTGGTGATTCGCGACTGGCGGGCTCCGTCGAGACGCCCCGGTCGACCGCTTCGCGCGCGAGGCGCTTGAGCTCAAAGTAGGTGCCGGCCGCATCGGTGAGTCGGTGGTCCATCAGCAGGATTCCGGCGATGCGCCGCTCTGTGTCGATCCACGGCGATGTCCCGCTGGCGCCCGGACTAGCGGCGTCGAGGACGGAGCCGTTTGCCGCGACCTGCTCCCTCCAGACCCCGATGCCATAGCGAATCGAGTCGGCAGGCGGGAGGACCGGGAAGGTGCTGACGTAGCGCTGGTACGGAGAGAAGACGACCGGCGCGCCCTCCGTTTGGTCCGCCAGCATGGCGTCCACGGCGTCGGTCGCAAGGACGCGCGTGCCCTCGTACATGCCTCCGTCCAGCACCATCTGAAGGAAGGCACCGTAATCGTCGATGGAGGTGAGCATCGCCCCTGGGACGCGCGGATTCGTGGCGCTGACGTACGTCGTCGCGGTCATCCCAAGCGGCCTCGCGATCCTCTCCTCGAACAGCTCGACCCACGGTTTTCCCGTTGCGATCTCGCCGACGCGACCGGCGACTTGCATCGAGAACCCTCCGTAGGCGAAGACCGCTCCTGGGGCTGCTCCGAGTGGCCGGTCGAGAATTCGCTCCGCACATGCGGCGAGCGTCGTGGTGGTATCCGCGAGGCACCCGCTTTCTCGCGGGCTGGCGATCCCAGAGGTGTGAGCGAACAACTGTCGGACGGTGATGTCTCGTTTCGGCCCGGTGAGCGACGGAAAAAAATCGCCGAGAGGATCGTCCAGCGTGAGCGTTCCGTCAGACAGCAGCGACGCGATGACGCCGCCCGACAGCCACTTGGCCGCAGACGCCGTCGGCCCGCGGGTCTCTGTCGAGAACGTGCCATACCCGGCTCGGTGAATGACCTCCCCGTCGTGGAGGATCAGGACGGCCGCGCCGCCTCCGACCTGGTCGAGGGAGTCGCGGAAGAGGGCATCAACGGCTGCAATGGTCGGGTCGGTTTGTGCCGATCCAGCC
>JBCDLV010000250.1:0-5253 GCA_038744895.1 Bacteroidota bacterium
AAGCTGGCGCAGCTCACGGAAGAGGGCACACGCCTCGCCGCGGAGCTCGCCGCGGAGTCTCCGGACCTCGCGCCATTACGAGAGCGCGTGTCCGCTGGCGATGCCGCGCGCGAGCGCCGCGAGGTACTTCAATCCGAGGGGGCTGCCGCCGCCGCTGGCGTGAGCACGACCGAGGAGCAACTCCGTCGCCTGACAGCCGACCGGGAGCGCATCGAAAGCAGGCGCCAGCGGCTGGCGTCGTCTGAGGACGAGGTGTGCCCGACCTGCGGGACTGACCTGACGGACGCCCATCGCGAGGAGGTCCTCGCCACCTTTCAACGGGACCTGACCGCCCTGGCGGCCGACGAGGCAGCTCTGCGGTCACGCCACGCCGCAGCCGTCCGCCAGCGGGACCTTCTGCGTGAGGAGTACAAACAGCTGGCGGAGCCGATCCAGGCTGCGGACGCCGCAGCTCGCGAGCTGTCGCGCCACGAGGAGCGGGCGCGCCGTAGAGAGGAAACGGCAGCGCGAGTCGAGGCCCTGCGCGAGGAGGTGCGAGCCATGAAGAAGGCCCTCAGGGAGGAGTCCTACCTGCCCGGCCTCCGCTCGGAGCGTACCGAGCTCACCGACCAGCTGGCGTCGGATCCGTACGATCCGACCGTCCATGAGACGGCCCGTCGGGACGCCGGCTTGCTCGACCACTGGACGGGGCAGCTCCGTGCGGTGGAAGTGGCGACCGAGCGCCTCATCGAGGCCCGAGCGGACCGGGACCGCCGGTCTGCGACCCTCGACGAACGACGCCAGCATCTCGACAGCGGCGCGCCCTTCGCAGAGATCCAGGCTCGGCTGGCGCGGCTCGACGAGCAAGTGGAGACGATCGGCTACGACGCGCAGGCACACGAGCGAGTAGGGCGGGATCTCGACGCGCTCTCGGACGCTCCCAAACGCCTCTCCTCGCTCTTGGAGGCACGCCGCCAGCGGGCCGAGCTCACGGAGCGTGCGACCCAGCTGGCGAAGGACATCAACACGGTGGAGGCGGACATGGCGGTTTTGCGCACGCGCATCGACGGTCTGCAAACGGCTGTGGCTGCGCGCTCCGACGCCGAAGCGGCACGGTCTGCGGCGGCCTCCCATCGGTCCGAGGTCGCACAGCGGCTCTCGACGGCCGAAGGCCACCTCGGAGCTTTGCGCGAGCGGCTCGACCGGGCCGAGACCGACCGCCAGCGGAGACGGGAGGTCCGCGCCGAGCTCAAGGAGGTCAAGTCGCAGCGCGCACTCTACGGGCACCTCCGCCGTGCCTTCGGTAAGAACGGGATCCCATCACTCATCATCGAGGAGACGCTGCCGGAAATCGAGGGTCGCGCCAATGACTTGTTGGACCGGCTGAGCGGTGGCCGGACACGTGTCGCGCTCGAAACGCTGAAGGACAAGAAAACGGGCGGCGGGACCCGGGAGACGCTCGACATTCGGATCACCGACGCCCAGGGGGTCGCCCGGGCGTACGAGACCTACTCTGGCGGGGAGGCTTTCCGGGTCAACTTTGCGCTCCGCATCGCCCTGAGCCAGATGCTCGCCGAGCGCTCCGGCACGCAGATCCGCACCCTCGTGATCGACGAAGGGTTCGGAACACAGGACAAGGAAGGCCTCCAGAGCCTCGTCGGCGCGATCCGGGCCATCCAGGACGACTTCGAGACGATCCTGGTCATCACGCACCTCGACGAGATCAAGGACGCCTTCCCCACGCGGATCGAGGTGAGGAAAGAGCCCGTAACTGGCTCGACCTTCGAGGTGATCGGCCTCTAAGTGGTTGCTGCTCCGCTGGCGTCCCGCTCCGCTGGCGCAATGCCGCGACGGCGGACGAGCACGACGCCCACGATCACGAGCACGCCGCCGATGGCTTGCAACACCGTGACAGTGTCACCGCGTAGCGCGACGCCAGCGGTGACGCCCACGACAGGGACCAGGTTGGAAAACGCCGCCGTGCGCGACGCGCCGGCCCGGAGCACCGACTGGTTCCAGATCGCATACGCGAGTCCGGTCGACAGGCCACCGGAGAACACGAGGGCCCCGATTTCGGCGGCACCGAAGGCGCTCCAGTCGACGCCGCCGATCTCGGGTAGCGCGACGGCGACGAGACCGGGGAATGCGACCACGACCCCCCAGAACGTGAGCCCCAACGGCGTGGCGCCGTTGTCCAGAAGTGGACGGCTGAGCGTCGTGTAGAGCCCCCACGCGGCGGCGGCGCACAGCATGAGCACCACGCCGGAACTGCCCCCTGAGAACGCGGCCTGCGGGTTGCCGGAGATCACGAGCCCGACGCCGCCGAGACTGACCACCACGCCGATCCACCCGGCCGCGACCAACCGCTCGTGTCGGAGGGCGTGTGCCGTGACAGCAGTCCACGCAGGGCTCGTCGCGATGAGAAGCGCTGCTGTGCTCGCAGACACACGATCGACACCGTCGATGAATGCGACCTGGTAGCCGAGATAGCCCAGGATCCCGAGCCCAGCGACCTGCCAGATGCCTACGTCGAACGCCGCCAGCAGGCGGTCCCCACGTCGCCGGGCGTCCGACACGTGAAGGGCTCCGAGGACCGTCAGGGAGACCACAAACCGCAGAACATTGACCACATAGGGCGGTGCGACTTCGAGTGGTACTTTAATCACCGCGAAGTTGAGCCCCCACACCACGACGACAGCCAACAGGCCAAGCTCGGGTAGGTAGCGCGACACGGCGATCACAGAGGACCGCCGAACGTAGCCCTGCCGCCGAGGCCCCGACGCCAGCCGCGTTGTCCGCACGCGATCTCCATGCCAGGTCCTGGAATCCGAAAGCTCTACTATTCCATCCGGGAGGTGGCAGACGCGACCGGGCTGAAGCCCCACGTCCTCCGTTACTGGGAGACGGAGTTCGACGTGCTCAGCCCCAAGAAGAACCGGGCGGGCAACCGGGCCTACACCGAGCGCGACATCGAGATCGTCCGCCGAATCCAGCGGCTGCTCCGCGACGACAAGTACACGATCGAGGGAGCGCGCCAGGCCTTGGAGCGAGGCGACGAGGCGCCGAGGAACCCGCTGGCGGAGCTCGACCGCGAGGATCTCGAAGACCTGCGTGCGTTTTTGTCGGACCTGTTGCGACGCCTCTGAGCGGGCGTCTATTTTCGACGCCTCACGGGTAGTGGCGCAGTCCGGTAGCGCACCTGCATGGGGTGCAGGGGGTCGTGGGTTCAAATCCCGCCTACCCGACCCGGCCTCGGGTCATTTCGTCGAGATCCGGCCGTCGATGTTGGCAACGTCCAGACAGGACGGAGAGGGTAGATTCTGGTGACGTCCCACCGCGCCAGTGTCTGACCTGTCCACCTTCGAATCTGACCTCCGCGCAGCTCGCGAGGCGAACGGTCTCTCACTCGCCGAGATCCAGCACCAGACGCGGATTCCGATCGACGTGCTGCGCCGCTTCGAGGACGGGCGGCTCGTCAACGACCCGACGTACAACGAGGTATACCTCAAGGCCTTCCTCCGGTCGTACGCCAAGTCGATCGGCGTGCCTGCGACGGCTGCGGTTGCAGCCTACACGGCTGCCAAATCGGGCCAGTACGACGGATCTCTGAACCCGGACGCTGACGCCAGCGGGGCGGCCCCGAGTGCGACCCGTCGTGACCAAGAGTCGGCCAGCGATCGCGCGTCCGATGCGACCGAGAGCAGACCGAATCCGGCTCCCGCTGGCGCGGCGCCAGCCGTCGAGGCCCTCGCCAGCACACCCGCCCCGGAGAGGCGCCCGGCGAGTGCTCCCCCGAAGACCCTCGCTCAGGCGCGTGTGAACCGTCCGGCCGTGACGGATGCCAAGCACTCGTTCGACAAGAACTGGGGCGCGATCCTCGGACTGTTCGGCATCCTGGTGGCCGTACTGGCCGGGGCGTTCTACGTCCTCATCTTCGCCAGCGACGACGAGCCGTCCGATGGCGGTACCGAGGTCGCGGAGGTCGGCGAAGAGGCGGACGCCGTGATCGACACCGCTGGCGTAGGCACGGCCGCCTTGTCCGGGCCGAGGTTCCAGCTGCCCATCGTCGTGACGGTGACGGCCAATGGCAACGGACTTCAGTCGTTCCGCGCGACCGAGGACGCGGAGACGCGGAGACCGTACTGGGTCGAACCGGGACAGTCTCAGACGTTCGAAGGCGACTCCCTCGTGGCACTCTTCGGCGAGGACCCCTCTGGCGATTTCAGCGAGGCTGTCGTCGAAATCCAGGGGCAGCGATTCGTCCCACAGAGTGGCCGCGTGCTCACGATCTCCGCTGCCAACGGGCAGGCGCTCCTCGATTCCTTGGTCGCCCTGCCGGATCTGCCAGTCGCTGCTGAGCCCACGTCGCCCGAAGGCGAGTAGATGACGCTCGTTCGAGACGCTCTCGACCTGCTTGCGCGGCTCGACGACCGCGCGGACGCCCTGGGCGACCTGTCCGAGCGGGAGGCGGCGGCTCTCGCAGAGGAGCTCGCCCTGATCGTCAGAGGCTTGCAACGCGCGTACTACCGAGACGGCGACAGCCTCGTCGGCGACACGCAGTACGACCAGCTCTTTCACGCGCTCCGAGAGATCGAGGAGGCCCACGGCCTCCAGACCCCCGACTCGCCGACGCACAGGGTCGGCGGTGCGCCCCTCGACGCGTTCCAGAAAGTGGAGCATCCCGTGCCGTTGCTGTCTCTCGGCAATGCCTTCGATGGCGACGACCTCAGGGCCTGGGTCGAGCGCGTCCGCAAAGGCCTCGCGGCTGTCCTTGCCGACGACGAGCCCGTCGCGTTCATCGCGGAACTCAAGATCGACGGGCTGGCCCTCGCCCTGACGTACCAGGACGGTGTCCTGGAGCGCGCAGCGACCCGGGGCAACGGCCGCGTCGGAGAGAACGTGACGTCCAACGTGCGGACCGTGCGGGCCATCCCGCTGCGCCTCTCCGGCGACCCTCCGTCGAGGGTCGAGGTCCGCGGGGAGGCCTACATGGCACGGTCCACGTTCGAGCGATTGAACGAGCGGCTGGCGGCAGCTGGCGACAAGGCGCTGGCAAATCCCCGAAACGGCGCCGTCGGGAGCCTGCGCCAGCTAGACCCGTCCGTGACCGCCAGCCGAGGTCTGTCGTTCTACGCGTACGGCGTCGGCCCGGTGCAGGGAGACATGCCGGACCGCCAGTCCGAGACGCTCGAACGGCTCCAGTCCCTCGGCTTTCCCGTCGGACCGGAGCGAACGGTCTTCGAAGATGTAGACGCCCTGGTGGCCTTCTGCCAG
>JBCDLV010000251.1:0-5251 GCA_038744895.1 Bacteroidota bacterium
CGGGCCGCGACCGTGGGCGGCGTTCCCGCTGGCGCGACGACTGTAGGCGGCGGGGCGGACCGCCCAATCTCGACCGTCGCCTCAGGATCGTCGATCACGTCGGCGGCCAGCGCGGGTGGTGCTTCCTCCTCGTCGGTCTGTCGGAGCAGGTCAAGGACCTCGGTCGGCTGGCGCCCCGTGTCGGCCGATGGCCCGGCCTCCGCGACGCTGTCTGCGATCGCCAGCGGGACACTTGTCGGCGGAGTGGCCGGGACTGAGCCATCGGCAGAAACGCCAGCAGGGCCCTCATCCGCAGATGCGACCCGCGACAGGTTCGGACTCTCCTCTGAGACACCAGGAGACGCTTCCTCTGCTGGGGCGTTGTCCGTCGAGGCCTCCTCCGCCAGCGGTCCTCGATCCTCCGTTCTCGGTTCCTCGGGCTGGACCGGCGCCGCGACCGTCGGCTTCACCACCGGAGGCGTGCTCGCCGTCGGAGGCGCATCCGCCAGCGGGGGGAGCGCGTCTCGGAAGGCCGCCACGGTGGGGAATCGGTCGTCCGGGTCCTTGGCGAGGGCCGTCAGAATCGCCGACTCGACCGCTGGCGGCAGGTCGCCTGCGATGTGGCTCGGCGGGGTCGGCTCGCGCTGGAGGTGCGCCTGCATGATCTCGAACGCGCTCGGCTCGTCGAAGGGGACGCGCCCGGCGACCATCTCGTAGAGCAGCACCCCGAGGGCATAGACGTCCGTGCGGGCGTCGACCTCGCGGGCGCGCACCTGCTCCGGGGCCATGTACTCGGCCGTGCCGATGGCGTGGGCCGTCTGCGTCATCCGCGCCGTGCCGAGGAGCCGGGCGATGCCGAAGTCCATGACCTTGACCGTGCCGCTCGGCGTGATCATGAAGTTGGCTGGCTTCACGTCGCGGTGGACGATGCCGCGCTGGTGTGCGTGGTCGATCCCGCGAAGCGCCTGGCGGAACAGATCGAGGGCCCGGCTGGCGGGCAGGCGTCGTTCTCGGTGCAGAAGTGCCTCGAACGTTTCGCCCTCGACGAACTCCATGACCATGTAGAGGTCGTCGCCGTCGCGAAGGAGGGCGTAGAGTGTCGCGATGTGCGGGTCGAGCAGGCGCGCGAGCGTCTTGGCCTCCTGTCGGAACCGCTCGACGTGGTCCGGCGAGGCGGCGATATCTGCCCGGAGCGCCTTGATCGCGACGGGGCGGTCCAGCATCAGGTCGACGCCGCGATACACGGCGCCCATGCCGCCCTGGCCCAGGAGCGACTGGATGCGGTACGTGCCGATGGTGCGTCCGATCATGACAGCGCAGGCGCAGGGGCGGTCTCGCGGGCCGGCTGGCGCCCGGACCCCGAGCCGACGCGGACGACGGCGACGGTGACGTTGTCATGCCCGCCGCGCTCCTTCGCCCGGTCCACGAGCGACTGCGCGGCGTCGTGGACGCTCGCGCCGGCGAGGACCGCTTCGATCTCGTCGTCGGTGACGAGGTCGTAGAGCCCGTCCGACATCAGCACGTACACGTCATCCTCGGACACGCCGATCGGTCCGCCGAGAGCGACATCGGCCTGCGGGTGGATCCCCAGCGCGCGTGTGATCACGTTGCGCTGCTCGTGGTGTCGCGCCTCCTCCTCGGTGAGCATGCCCTCAGCCACCATCTCTGCGACGACGGAGTGGTCCTGCGTGAGGCGCTCCATCCGCCCGCCGCGGAGCCGGTAGAGGCGGCTGTCGCCGACGTGCGACCAGAACGCGTCGCGGCCCCGGAGGACGAGAGCCGTGCACGTCGTCCCCATGCCCTCTCGACCCGTTTGGGTCGCGGCTGCTCGGATCCGAGCATTGGCCTCGACGAACGCCTGCCGGAGCGCCTGCGTCGGGGACCCGCCGATTTGGAAGTAGCGCGTCGCGACTACGTCGGCCGCCGTCGTGCTGGCGACGTCGCCAGCCTCGTGGCCCCCCATGCCGTCGGCCACGAGCACCAGGACGCCCTTCTCACGCAGGGTGGCCTCATCGCCCGGGTGGACGCTGCGCCCGCGGTCTTCGTTGTTGTCCCGCACGTTGCCCACGTCCGACACAATGGCTACGTCGAGCGAGACCGGCCCCGCTGGCGGCGTCGGCTGGGAGAGAGGCGTCGGCTGGCGGTCGCGGGAGCGACGGGAGAAGGGCCACCACATGGCTAAAGGGAAACGGTGTAGGCCCGCTTGCCGGGCGTGGTCTGGAAGCGGACGGTCTCGCGGAGATCACCGCGGCGCAGCTCGATCTCGACGTCCTCGCCCACGTAGCTGTCCAGCGCGAACGGCGTCTGGCCGACCCGCTCGCCGCCGAGGTACACGTCCGCGGGATCTCCCACGGCATCGATCACGACCTCCGTCTCTGCCGCGCCAGCGGGGATCGGCCGGGCCGCTGGCGTCGAGTCGGCCACGATGTCTGGGGTGGGAGCCACATCGCCTCGCGTGGTGCCGAGGCCGGGCAGAAGGACGGCCGCCAGCGCCACCAGGGAAGCCGCCAGGACGGCCCACGGCGCCCACGACGGAAGACTGGCGCGACGGTCGCGCGCCTGCTGGCGCCGGTCCGACCGCTGACGCCGGTCCGGTGCGGCTGGCGTAACGGAGGGCGCCAGCAGGGCAGGCGTGTCGGAGGGCGCCCCGGGAAGTGCCCGCAGCAGCTCGCCGGCGTCGCGGTAGCGATCGCTGGGACGGCGCCTCAGGCAGCGGGCGACGACCGCGTCCGCCCAGGCGGGAATGCCATCGCGCCGCGCGGACGCCGGGTCGTAATCGGCCTGCGTGATCTGCTCGAACAGAGAGAACGTGGACGGCGCCTGAAACGGGACATCGCCCGTCAGGAGCTCGTAGAACAGAACCCCGAGCGACCACACGTCGGACCGGGCGTCCGGCGTCTGCCCGTGGACCTGCTCCGGCGACAGGTACTCGGGCGTGCCGGGCACGGCGCCGCCCGTCGTGATGCCTTTCTGGTCGATCTCCTTGGCGATGCCGAAGTCGAGCAGCATCACGCGTCCCTCCGGCGTCACCTTGACGTTGTGCGTCTTGAGGTCGCGGTGGATGATGCCGTGCCGGTGGAGCGTCGCCACGGCCTCGGCCACCGGGCGGAGTAGGCGCGCCGCGTCGTCGGCTGGGAGCGCGCCCCGCTGGCGGACGTGCTCGGCGAGCGTCTCGCCCTCGACGTACTCCATCGCGATGCAGGCGTGGCCGTCGCACTCGAAGTAGTCGTAGAGCGTGGCGACGTTCGGGTGGCGGAGCCCGGCCTGGATGCGTGCCTCGTTGAGGAACCGGTCCGAGAGCGCCGGGTCGCGGAGCACCTTCAACGCGACCGTCCGCCCGATGCGGGCATGGCGGGCACGGAAGACCGTGCCCATCCCGCCGCGGCCCACGCGACTGTCGAGGCGGTACTCGCCGAGGGGTTGTCCAGGTCGGAGGTCCACGGGTCCGAGGGCGTCGGCCGGGACCGCCAGCGGGGGAAGCCGGCGGTCCCGAGGCTGCGGCGATGGGCTAGAGCGTGCCCGTCGCGCGGAGCAGGTCCATGCCGTACTTGATCGGAATGGCGAACGTGACGCGGGCGTCCGTCTGGGCCGAGTACGTGAAGATGCCGATCACGCGGCCTTGCTCGTCGAAGACGGGCCCGCCGCTGTTGCCGGCGCCGGTCTCGCTGGTCGAGAGCTGGTAGGCGTCCGGGAACCCGCTGGCGGAGATCACCGCTTCGTTCGGGTTGGAGCCCTGGCGCGTCCGGTGGATGGTGGAGATGTTGGCCGGCGTCACCGTCGGGCGCGGGACCACCGTCCCCACCTGCCCGCCGTTGCCCATCTCCGTGTTCTGGACCACCGAGATGTCGAAGCCCGAGATGCCGGGGTAGCCCATGACCACGACCGGCTCGCCGACCTCCGTGGTCTCGTAGCTGTCGTGCAGGTCCAGCGCATGGAGCGGCTCCTGGGCATCGATCTTGATCGTGGCCGCGTCACCGCGGGGAGAGACGCGCTCCAGCTCAGCCTCGAATGGGATGTCCGAGTTTTGGAACGTCACCTGCAACTCCGGCACGCCCTTGAGCGGGTCGAAGTTGGTCACGCCGCTCTGCTGCTGGCGGTAGAACACCGACTGGCTCGGAACCCATTGCCCGACTTCCTGGGGCGACTGGAGGACGGAAGGGTTCTGCATGTCGATCTCGCCCTGGGCCGTGACCGAGTAGACGACGGCCGGGAAGGTGCCCTGAGGGAAGAAGTACGGGTAGTTCCAGCCCGCGACGACGTGCTTGTTGGTCATGATGAAGCCGTCCTGGCTGATCACGAAGCCCGTGCCGGTGCCCTGGCTCCGGATGGGACGGTTGATCCCGTTGGGGTCCGCCGTCTCGATGAACGGCTCGACGGTTCCGTTGGGGAGGCGGATGAAGACCGCCTTCGGGCTGGCCTGTCCGTCGCCGAGATCGAGCACCTGGTGGCGGTGGTAGATCTGCTGGTCCGAGGCGGCGTCGATGAGCTTCCACGTGGCCTCGATGTAGACGACGGCATCGCCGTGCTCGGCGGCGATCTGGGCCGGCGTCATGCCTTCGGCATTTGCAGCGGCTTCGGTGGCTGCCTCGATCGAGTCGGCGCGTGCGCCAGCGGTGGCCTCGGCGTCGGAGATGCGGGCGTCCGTGTCCTGGCGCATGAAGAAGAACAGGGCGGCCACCAGGGCCAGCACGCCTGCGCTGATGCCGAGGATCATGCCGGTCGAGCTCTTCTGCGACTGGCGCGCGCTCTCGGTCACGATCCGCTCGACGGTCTCCCGGCCGACGCCCGGCTTGGCCGGTGCGCGGTCGGTGGCGGCGGCCAGCGAGGGCGAGAGCGTCGTGGCCTTGTGGGACCGCCCGCTGGCGACGACGGTCTCGCGAGCCGGACGCGGCTCGGCATCGAACACGAACTCGGGGCCGTCGGTGCCGAGTTGGACGCGGTCGCCCGGGCGGATGGTGGCGGTGCCGGCCACCTGGACCTTGTTGAGGAACGTGCCGTTGCGGCTGCCGAGGTCCGTGATGGCGTAGGTGTCCTCGCCGTCGCGCGTGATCTTGGCGTGCTCGCGGCTGACCAGTTCGTCCTGGTCGGCGTCGTAGACCACGTCGGTGCTGCCGCCGCGGCCGATGGTCAGCTCCTCGAAGGCGTGGAAGGGAAACTCCTCGACCTGGTTGGCCTTGGAGCCCGTCTGGTGACGGATGACGAAGCGCTGGGGAGTGCTCATGGGAATGCAGGTGGGGTGAGGGGGCGCACTCCCTAGACCGTCATCCAGCGC
>JBCDLV010000252.1:0-5199 GCA_038744895.1 Bacteroidota bacterium
CAGGCGAGAAGAGAGCGCGACTCAGCTGGCGCCCCGACCCACGACGCGGTGCTGCGGGCGCAAGGTCGAGCCGTCGTCTTCGAGAGCCGCCAGGCCGTATCGCATGATCGCGCGGAAGCGGACGCCGTACTTGATGATGGAGTAGGCCATGACGGCAGCGGTGAACCCCACCAGGGCTTCCATGACGGCAGTGGGAGCTCGCAAGAGTGCTGCAATCACAGTGATCGCGAGCGCCGCCACTGCGACCTTGCCGCTCCACAGCGACGACGTGAACCGCCCGAGCCGCCTCGACTGAACAAGCCCCCCCAGGGCAAGCAGGGCGTCTCGCGCGATGGCGAGCGCGACGAACCAGAGGGGCAAGTTGGGACCGGCAGACTCCGGCCTGAGCAGGAGCGCCAGCGTGACCGCCGCCGCCGCCAGCTTGTCGGCCGTGGCATCGAGCACCTTGCCCCACTCGCTGACGGTGTCGGTCATCCGTGCCACGCGGCCGTCGAACCAGTCCGTCGCGATGGCGAGCCCGATCAGAGCGAACGTCCACCCGATGGGGCCACCGGTGTAGACGAGCCATGCGATGGGGGCCACGAGCACGGCACGCGACAAGCTGAGCACGTTTGCCGCCGTCCAAAACCGCCCGAGGTCGGGGAGTCCGGGGCTGGCGGAGGGAGTGGTCATCGTCGTGGGGCGCGGCGGCGAAGATAGCGGCGCGATCTTGCCGCTCCGCCCGACCACTCGTGCTCTCCGTCCTCGTCGCCGCCACGCTCGTTCAGGTACTCGGCTGGGCGTGGGTTGCCGCGGGGGTCCGCCGCGTCCGCGAGAGCGCACCGGCTCCGCTGGCGGAGGTCGCTCCCCCTCTGGAAATCCCTGACGCATCGCCAGCGGGGACCGGCCCCACGTCCGTCGCAGACGAGCGCCAGCGGGACGGCATCCCGAGCGAGGGGCTGCCCATCAGCGTCGTCATCGCAGCCCGGAATGAGGCCGAGCGCTTGCCGGCGCTACTCGACGCCCTGGCGGCCCAGACGCACCGCCCCTTCGACGTCGTCGTCGTGGACGACCGGTCGACCGACCGCACGGCGCAGATCGCCCGCTGGCGCGCGCAGGACGCGCCTGTGCCTCTCCGCCTGGTGCAGGTCACCGAGGATGATCTGGCGCAGTCGGGGCTACCCCCAAAGAAGCACGCGCTCGAACGCGGCGTCGAGGCCGCGTCTCACGACCGCCTCGCCTTCACCGATGCCGACGGACGCCCAGGACCCGGCTGGCTAGCGACGCTGGCCCACCACGCGACCGCTGGCGACCCGGACCGCCAGCAGGACGATGGGGCGGTGCTCGTCGGATACGGCCCGTACCAGACCGCGGCCGGCGGGCTCAACCGGTTCATCCGCTACGAGACGGTCACGACGGCGGCGCTGGCCGCCGCTGGCGTCGGGCACGGACGGCCCTGGCACGCCGTCGGGCGCAACCTGTCGTACCCGAAAGTGCTCCTGGAACGCCTCGGCGGGTTCGCCCACTCGGCCGGGTCGCTAAGTGGCGACGACGATCTGCTCGTGCAGGAGGTCGCACGCCAGGACGCCGCTCCCGTTCACTACGTGTGGGAGGCCGACGCTGCCGTCCCCTCCCCCGCCGCGTCCGGCTGGCGCTCGTTCTGGCGGCAGAAGCGCAGGCACGCCAGCGCAGGCACGCATTACCCCGCTGGCGTGCTGATCGCGCTCGGGCTGTTCCGGGTCTCGAACCTGGTCCTGTGGATCGGCGCGCCGGTCCTGCACCTCGCCAGCGGGCAGCCGTACGGGTGGGGCCTGCTGGCCGCCAAACTGCTGCTGCAACGGTCCGTGCTCGGCGACACGCTCGATGCACTCGGGGACGAGCCCGATCTGCGGCTGTGGCAGCCGATCCTCGATGGGCTGTCAGCCGTATACCACGGCGCCTTTGTCCTTCTCGGACTTCTCCCCACACCTCGCCGGTGGTAACCGATCCGCTCATTCAGCTCGCCCGACGGTACGTCGATCTGTCTGCTGCCGACGTCGAGCAGATCACGAGCACATGGGAAGCCTCGGTACCCGTCGAGCCAGGGCAGACATTTCTACGACCTGGGCAGACGTGCAACGCGCTCCGTTTTCAGGACGAGGGATACAGCCGGTTCTTCGCCGAGACGGACGCTTCCGACATCACGCGACACTTTGTCCCGCCTGGGACGCTGTTCACCGTCGTCGCCAGCTACTACCCGATGGCTCCGAGCCGTGAGGGGCTCCAGGCGCTCACCCAAGGACACATCCGTACGCTTTCCCGCGAGTCGAACGGGCGTCTCTCGGCGGAGATACCGGCGTGGGCCGCCTTTCGCCGGTCCTACGTTCGGGAGGTCTATGCCTACCTGGACGAGACGCTCGATACGCTTCGGTCGAAGACCGCAGGGGAGCGGTACGAAGCTTTCGAGCGGGACCAGCCCGACATCTTGCTGAACGTGCCCTTGCGGCACGTCGCGTCGTACCTCGGCATGACGCCGCAGTCGCTTAGCCGTGTTCGCACCCGGCGCTGAGTTCTTACCGGATGCGAAGGCGAGCCGCCTTCACGACGACGCATTCTGGTGGGGCTCCCCCGCGCGTCCCATGACCGCCGTCTGGCTTCTTCTCCTCGTGCTCCTCGTCGGGTGCGCATCGCGACCCCTCCCAGAGTCGAGCGCAACCGGAACGAACCGTGCCTTCGTGCACACGCTCCTCGTCGCAGCCTCCCCGGAGGCCGTCTGGCAGATCTGGACCGATGTCGACGGATGGCCCCGGTGGGACACCGAACTCCGCGAGGCTCGCATCGACGGCGACTTTGCTGAAGGAACACGAGGACGGCTCCAGCCGATTTCCGGTCCCTCTGCGTCGTTCGAGATCACGGATCTCGACCCCGGACACTCCTACACGATCCGGACGCGGCTCCCGATGGCGGGACTCTATGTGCGACGGTCGTGGGCGCCCGCTGGCGAAGGATCCATCGCGATCACGCATGAGGTCTGGTTCGGCGGGCTCCTCGCTGGGCTGTTCGCCTCGCGTCTCGGGCCGACGTTCTGGCAGGCGCTTCCCGGTGTGATGGAGCGGGTCCGTCGGCTCGCGGAGGCAGCCCCGTGACCCGCCGCCGAGCCATCAGCCTCCTCGGCGCCGCTGGCGCCGGAACCCTCGCGACAGGCTGCGGCGTCGCCGGTGTCATGCGCGCGCCTCAAGCTCCGGCTCCACCGTTTGCCGAGATCGACCTCCGCGTCGGCGACGTGCGCGTGCGGTCGGTGCGGACGGGCGCCGTGGCGGTCAAGCAGGCCCACCGTGCCCTCGTGGGGCCGGCTCTCACCCGCCTGCCGTCCATCGTCCTCGACCCGCGCTGGACGCCCTGGCTCCCCATCACCGCCTGGCTCGTCGAGCACCCCGAGCGGACCCTTCTCGTCGACACCGGCGAGACGCCGCGCGTCGCGGAGCCTGGCTACTTCGCCTGCGACCCTGGCTCGGCGTTCGTCTACGAGAACCTGCTGGCGTTCGACGTGCCGCTCGGGCTGACGGCAGCGCTCCGCCAGCGGGGCGTGGAGCCCCGGGACCTCGACGCGGTCGTCGTTACCCACCTTCATTCCGACCACGCCGGCGGATTGGCGGATGTCGACGGCGTACCAGCCCTCCTCTCGCGGACCGAGGCCGAGCGGCCACCTCAGGGCGCTCTCCCCTGCCGATGGCCACCAGGCTTTGTGCCTCAGCCACTCGACTACCGCGACGGACCCGCTGGCGCCTTCGAGGCGAGCCACGCACTCACGCCCGATGGCACCGTCCGCGCCGTGCCGACGCCTGGGCACACGCGAGGCCACCAGTCGGTACTCGTGGCCGGCCCCGACGGAGAGACCATCTTACTGGCGGGCGACGCCGCTTTCGACCGGCAGCAGGTCGAGCGGGACGAGGTCGCCGGGATCTGCGAGGATGTCCGGGGTGCGCGGCGGACGCTCGGCGTGCTGCGTGAGCAGCTCTCTGACGACCGGACGGTCTTTCTGGCCTCACACGACCCGGATCCGCTCGGCTAGGGCTTTCGTGCAAGCATCTGGACGACAGCGGCATCGCCTCGGTGGTACGGTCCCTCGACCACCGACCGCTCGGTCTCTGCGAGGTGTTCCACGTCGAGCCCGGACAGTTCCTCTCGCAGCCCGCTGGCGGTCATGAGGATGTCCATCGCCTGCGGACCAGGGCCACCGGTGTCGCGCTCGGCCTGGGCAGGCGTGTACGCTTCCAGCACGAACACGCCACCTGGGCGGAGTGCCTCGGCGACGCGGCCGTGCACCCGACGGCGCACGTCGGCTGGCGTGTGCGCGAAGATGGAGACGATGGCATCCCAGGCCTCGTCGCCCAGATCGTACGTGCCAAGGTCCGCGGCGACCGTCTCGATCTCGACGCCGCGGGCCTCCGCCAGCTGGCGAGCGCGGTCGAGGCCCACGGCCGACTGGTCCACGGCGGTGACCGCGTAGCCCTGCTCGGCGAGAAAGACAGCGTTGCGGCCTTGCCCTTCGGCGAGGCAGAGGACGCGGCCGCCAGCGGGGAGTTGGTCGGCGACAGACGCGAGGAAGTCGTTGGGCGCATCGCCATAGGCGAGGTCGGCCTCGGCGTAGCGGGCGTCCCAGAAATCGGGTGGAGGTCCAGGCATGGGGCGGTCACGACGTGCTGACAGACGCTATGCATCACACTCGCCAGATGCAGCGCTGGTCCACCGACAGCGAGCACGCGGCCCTCTCTGAGACCGCTGCCGATCACCTTGTTCAGGCCGCCAGCGGGACCGTTGTGTCCCCGTTGGCATGGCAGTTGGGCCCACGTGCCTGGAGTATGGCGAGCCTCAGCGGGGGTCGGTGCGCCAGCCCTCGATCTCGGCGAGCGCGTCCGGGTCGGTGTCCGGCTGGGCGCGGAGGATGGCCAGCCCAGCATCCAGCTGGCGCAGGCCATCGGCGCGGCGGCCCTGGGCGAGGAGTGCGCGCCCGAGGCGCGTGCGTGCGTGCCCCTGCATCGGATCGCCCTCTGGAAACGATTGTGCTGACAAGCGGACGGCCTCGCGGCCATACCGCTCCGCATCGGCGAACGCGCCGCGGCGCGCGTCCAGCTTGGCGAGGTTGACGTACGGAATCGCCCGGACCGGATGGGTTTCCGGGAGTGCACTGTCGAAGGCGGCTGCCGCCGCCCGGTACTCGACTGAGGCCGCGTCCAGGCG
>JBCDLV010000253.1:0-5147 GCA_038744895.1 Bacteroidota bacterium
GAACTCCGTCCCCGCCAGCAGGTACTGCCGGTCGGCGGCGTATGAGCGGGCCAGCGCCAGCTGCGCGTCGTCGGCGAGGGCGCTGGTGCGTCCGAAGTCGAGGGACGCGCGCAGGTACTCGATGGCGAGCCCGTAGCGGCCTCGCTCATACTCCGCGAGGCCACGGTCGTAGGCCTCTTGGGCCGAGCCGAATGTCGTGGGGCCACCGCCGCACCCGACGGCGGCGAAAGCGACGAGGGCGAGCAGCCCGGAACGGATCGGCATGGACAACAGCGGCGGAGACAATCGCGGTGCGGAGGCGAACGGGATCGCCAGCCGCTTATTGCAGGTCAATCTCGCGCCCTCCGCTGGCGCCAGCCGACGAGATGCGGCGAAGATGCGCGGGCTCGCAACGGACGGCGCCTCATCGCCAGCTGGCGCCTGGAACCGCTACGGAGCGCCTCACGCTATGCCTCGGACGGGCCGGTTACTCAAGGAGCACCGCCTGTCCGTCGCGGAAGCCCAGGATGAAGAGGGCCTCGTTGATCTGTCCGCCCCCGAACTCGAACCGGTGGCCGACGCCGTCGAAGCGCGAGGCCTGCCGGACGGCCTCGGCGAGGGTGGCCTCGTCGGAGTCCAGCTGGCGGAGGAGGAATCGCGCGATGTCGTAGCCGATGAGGGAGAGCCGGTCTTGGCCGATGCCTGAGAGCGCGCGGTACGTCCGGCCGAAGGCATCGGCGGCTCCAGGGGCCACGAAGAAGTCCTGGGTGAACACCGCGCCGAGCCGCGTGGCACGGGCCGCGGACGATGAGATCCCTTCCCATTCGGTGTTGCCCAAGGGGCGCGGTGAGCGGTTGAGGGCATCCAGGGCTCGGAGCGCGTCAGCGGCATACCGAGGCGAATCGCGACCGGTGACGGGCAGGTAGACGGCATCCACCGACTGCAGCGTCGAGGCGCCGACTTCGCGGTCCAGGTCCTCCCAATCGTCGGCGCCGGCCAGCGTCTCTTCGAAGGCGACGGCAGCCCCGAGGCGTCTCGCTTCGGCTGCGAAGCCGACCGCCATGTCGGCTCCAAACTCTCCCCGCTGCGATGCGACTCCGAGACGGTCCAGTCCGAGGCGACCGATGGCGTAGCGCGCCATCGCCCGGCCACGCGCTGGGAACGTCGGGTTGGCCTGGAACACGAATCGTCGGCCCTCCGAGATGGACTCGTCGGAGTTGGCGAGCGGCGCCAGCAGGACGATCCCTGCGGCCTCCGCGGCCGCGCCAGCGGGCTCGGCCTCGTCGCTGAACAGAGGCCCGATGATGGCGTCCGCCCCTTGCAGCACAGCACCCTCTACGGCTTGCCGAGCCCCTTCCCCATTTCCTCCCGAATCGCGAAACACCATCCGCACCGGGCGGCCCTGGCCGCTGTCGTTGTGCTCGTCTACAGCGATGCGGACGCCGTTGAACAGCGCCTGGCCGAGGTAGCCATTAATCCCTGAAATCGGGAGCACAACTCCCAGGTCGAAGGGCAGCCCTCGCCCTCCGGGACCTCCCTGCGTCGCCAGCGCCAGCACCTCACGGGCGGTCTCGGCATATCGGCTGTCGGGGTACTGCGTCGAGAGCCGGGTGGCCGCGGAGATCGCCCGGTCGAAGTCGCCCTCAGCATAGGCCGACTTCGCAGCCATCAACGTGGCAGCCGTGGTTCGTTCGTTGTACCCGAACTCGTCGGCGGCGCGGGAGAAGAGGCGCTCGGCTTCGGCGTACGCGCCCTGGTTGTAGCTGGCGAGCCCGTTCTGGAAGGCCGCCTCGGCAGCGGGGACGGACTCCGCCTCGGAGGGCTGGGCAACCACCGCTGGCGCGGCGAGAAACAGGGCGAGGAGGAGTACGCGCATCGGACGGGGGAATCGACAGGAGTCCGAAGATCCCACTCGGGGCTGGACTCGCGCAACGGCTGAACGTCCCTATCCACTCCCTGCAAAGGCGCGCCCCACCCACAGCCCGAGGCCCACGAACGCGAGCCCTACGACGACGCTGCCCACCGCATTCGCGACGGCCAACCCGCGTCGGCCGGCTTCCCACAGGAGGACCGTCTCCGCGGAGTAGGTCGAGAACGTCGTGAAGGCACCGAGCGCGCCGACAACAGCCGCCAGCCGGGCCCCGTCCGCACGCACCAGGGGGATCGCCAGGCCGATCAGGAGGCAACCCAGTCCGTTGGCTGCCCACGTGCCCCAGGGCCCTGCTCCGAACCGCTCGCCCCACAGCGACAGCCCATACCGCGCCGACGCACCAATCGCGCCTCCGAGGGCGACCAAGAGAACGGACCGCATCGAACGAGAGGTAGGGCGCCCTAAGGTCGGGCCGAAGTCGACACATCGCCATGCCACACCGTCCCATCTTCTGTCATGCCTTCTCCAAAGACATTCGACGACCCCGCCCTCGGGTCCTTGTATTTCGACGCCTCGACCGTCGCCGGCTTCCCTCCCTGCTGGGTCGCCACGAGTTCGGAAACCCCGGAGTTGGAACTGTACATCGCTGGGGACGCCTCGGGACCCGACCCACGCTCTCTCGCGAGAGCTCGCCAGCTGGCGGAGCAGGTGGCGCACATTCTCGCACAAGGCATCGCACGGATTGCCCCAGAGGTGACTACCGCTCCTCCGCCAGTCGAGATCACACTCGACTTCATCGACGCCTGCGTCTCGCCCCCGGTCGCCTACTTCCATGTCGACGAGCCCTCTGGCGGGCTCGTTTACCTCGAATGGACGTTTCCCGTCGGCCCAGGTGGCACCTTGGGAGAGGTCACACGGGGGTTCTGGTGACTACTCGGCGGCGGGCTCCGTCTCGGCGAGGTACTCTGCGCCGCGGCCCTTGATCTGCTCGTCCCAGACCTGCATCCACGTCTCCTGCTCGGCCGCTAGCAGGTCCCAGTCGAGGTCCATGGGCGTGAATGAGCCGGATGACATCCAGTCTGGGAGGAACGCCGGGTCGATGTCGGTCCGGGCCGGGATGCGATGGTAATCGCGGGCCTGGTCGACGAGCGCGTCCTCGGTGGTCACGAACTCGACGAACTGGCGCGCGAGCTCGGCCTGTGGGGCTCCTTCCGGGATCGCGATGGCGTCGACGAGCACGGGAATGCCAGACTCCGGTGCGTGGAAGCCGAACGGGTACGTCTGAGCCTGGAGGAACGTGTCCGGCAGGTTCCAGAGCGTCAGGTCCCCTTCGCCGCGGGAGATGCGAACGTAGAGCTGGGTCGGATTGGCGGCGTATCCCTTCGTGTTCTCGTCGAGACGAGCGAGCCACCGGTACCCCTCCTCTACCGTCGGCTGGCGTAGGATCATGGCACTCCAGATCGTCCGCATGGTGCCCGACTCCAGGGGCGACCGGATGAGGAGTCGGTCGCGCCAGCGGGGATCGAGGAGATCGTCCCAGTCGGCCGGGACGGAGTCGGCTGGGACCGCGTCGGAGTTGAAGAGGATGCCTTCTGGCGTCAGGTACGTGCCCCACCAGCGCCCCTCAGCGTCTCGCGCCGTTTCTGGGATGGCGTCGGCCCACGATGGCTCGAACGGCGCAAGCAGGCCGTCGTCCGCCGCACGGGAGAAGAGCGTCTGGGGTGCTCCCCACCAGACGGAGGCCTGCGGGTTGGCGCGCTCGGCGGAGATGCGGTCGTAGACCTCCTGGCTGCCGAGGTCGATCCACTGCACGTCGACGCTTGGGTTGATCTCCTCGAACGCCGCCTCGTAGGTGCGCAGCATCTCCTTTCCGTGGGGCGAGTAGACCAGCAGCGGCGTCCGGTCGTCGCCAGCGCATGCGGCGAACACGAGCAGCGACAGAATCGGAGCGAGGCGGTGCACAGGCTTCTCGGCGGTTGCGCCGCCTATCGCCAGCGGGCGAGACTCGTTCCCACGTGTGGCTGGCCGCACGAGCAGACGCCAGCAGGCCCCGCTGGCGCGCCAGCCGAGGCGTCAGGCCTGGCCGTGCGGAACTGGGAAGGCCGGATCGACGACGCCGGTGCCGCGGACTTCCGCCTCGTGGCGAGCTTCGGCCTCGGCGATCTCAACCAGCGCCTCCTGAACCAGATCGCGTAGCCACTCGCGGTTCTCACGCAAGGCCTCCGTGAGTGCCGCCTTCAGTGCGTCGTGGGCGTCGTCAGTAGCAGTGTGCGGCATGGATCGAGGAGGGCCAGCAGAAGGTAGGCCACCGGGGCCTCGGCGACGGTCCAGGATAGCGTGCCCCTATATCGGAAGTTCCTGGTTAGGAACAGCCTCGGCGCCCTCCTCGCCGTCGACGAACTGCTGGTAGTGCTCGTAGCGCTCCAGGATGATGTCGACGTAGTGCACGGGCTCTAGCCCGCGAGCGTACCCATGGCGGACCTCCGGCCGGTTGTAGACAGCAGGCTCGGACTTGCGTAGCAGCCAGTAGCGCACGTCCTCCCACTGGGTCTCGTCTCCCCCGTCGGCAACGGTGAGGCGCTGGGCATCCATGACGTGGCCGGCCCCGGCGTTGTAGCTCGCCAGGATGAACTTGATTCGCTCGTCCGGGTCATCGATTCGCTCGGCCCAGTAGTTGTCCTCCAGCCATTTCAGGTAGCGGGTCGCGGCCTCGATGTTCGCCTCCGGATCGTACGGGTTGCTCAGGCCCAGATCGCCAGCGGTGCCCGGCATGATCTGGAGCAGCCCCATCGCACCCGCCCATGACCTGGCATTCGGCTCGAACCGGCTCTCCTGGTACATCTGGCTCCCGAGGAGCCGCCAGTCCCACCCGATCGTCGGTGCGTACTGTTTCAGGTAATCGTCGTATCCGGACAGGTTGCCGGTTCGGCCGGTCAGGTAGCCCGTCTCGATCCGCTCGCGGAAGCCTCGCCGGTCCACGTAGTACTTGCGGTAGAGCTGATTCCAGCGGCGGCTGTCTGCGTTCTCTACGATCCATTCGTTGAGGCTCTGGAGCAGCACCGGAGCGTTCTCCCGAACAGCCCATGCGATCCCGTGAGGAGCGCCGATCGCCGGCTGCACCTCCAGGTTGTCGTAGTACCCAGCCTCCAGGACCGCGACGTTCTCCTGCGCGACCGTCAGCTCGATGTTGCCGACCGCGACGTTGCGAATGAGCGCCTCGCTCGTGGTGTCCACCTCGACCACCTGGATCTCTCCCGTAATGCGGTCTTCCAGCTCGACCAACCGTCTGACGTAGGGA
>JBCDLV010000254.1:0-5141 GCA_038744895.1 Bacteroidota bacterium
ACGACTAGACCCTGAGATCGATCTCTCCCCAGGACTCCATCCTCACCCGCTTGTACGGCGTCTTCGTCGGGTTGCTGCTGCTGCCCGTCCTGGTAGCTGTTCAACTCGTCCGCATCCAGCTGGACGAGGGCGAGACCCTGCGGGCCCAGGGCGAGCGCCAGTCAGAGAGCATGATCGAGCTGGCGGCCCAGCGGGGATCCATCTTCGACCGACGCGGTCGGGCGCTCGTCGTCAACACGGCGCGGTACGAGGTAGCTGCCGACCCGACGGTGGCCGGGTTCGAGGAGCGTGCCGAAGAGCTGTACGACCTCCTCGGCCGCCTGACCGACCGAGGGCCTGACCTCTTCCGCCAGCGGGTCCGGGATCGGTCCAGCCGCCAGTACGTCGTGCTCGTGCGCGACCTCGAAGAGGCCTCGAAGGATGTCCTCGACCTGGCGGGGTTCGATGGGCTTCTGATCCAGGGCTCCTACCAGCGCCGCTACAACTACGGCACGCGGGCAGCGCACGTGCTCGGCCACGTCACACGCGACCTCAACGGCGTGGCCGGTCTGGAACTGGCGCTCGACGAGTCGCTCCAGGGGACGGCTGGCCGGCTGGCGACCCGCCGTGACCGCCGCGGCCGCGTTCGTGCCGTGGTCGGCGGAACGCGCGTCGAGCCCCGCCACGGCGACGACGTGGTGCTGACCATCGACCTGGTGCGGCAGGCCATCCTGGAAGAGGAGCTGGCCGACGGCGTCCGTGCCGCTGGCGCAGCCTGGGGAACAGCCGTGGCCTTGGACCCACGGACCGGCGCCGTGCTGGCGATGGCGAATGTCCCGACCTACGACCCGAACCGAGCGGGCCAGTACTCCACGGCAGCCCGCCGTAACCACGCCGTCGTCGACCGCATCGAGCCTGGCTCGACGTTCAAGCTGGTCACCGCGATCGCGGCACTGGAGAGCGGTGAGGTCGGCCTGGGAGACTCGTTTGAGACCGGCGAGGGATGGCGCGTCTTCCACGGCCACACGGTCCGCGACATGCGCGGCTACGGGACGCTGACCTTCTCCGACGCCATCGCCAAGTCGTCCAACATCGCGATGGCGCTGGCGGCCCGCGAGATCGGCGCCGGCCCGATGTACCAGGCCGCCCGCGACCTCGGCTTCGGCCAGCCGACGTACGTGGACCTGCCCGGTGAGGTGGCCGGCGTGCTGCGGCCACCAGAGGAGTGGGACCGAGGCACACTCACCTCGATGAGCCGAGGCTACGCCGTCGAGGTGACCCCCCTCCAGCTGGCGGTGGCCTACGCGGCACTCGCCAACGGCGGCCTGCTCGTGCGCCCCTACGTGGTCGAGGAGCGCCGAGAGGCTGGGACCGGCCGCGTCCTCTGGCAGGCCGAGGCCGACTCGGTCCGCCGTGCCTTCCGCGAGGAGACCGCCCGGCGCCTGATGCCGGCCTTCGAGACCGTCGTCAGTGCCGACGGCACGGCCCGGCTGGCGAGCGTCTCCGGGCTCCGCGTGGCCGGGAAGACGGGCACGGCCCAGCTGGCGTCCGAGGGCGGCTACACCGACAGCTACCGCGCGTCGTTCGTCGGCATGTTCCCCGCGGAGGATCCCGAGGTCGTGCTGGCGATCGTGCTGCACCGCCCCCAGAATGGCTACGCGGGCGGCCAGGTGGCCGCGCCCATCTTCGGCGCCACGGCGCGGCGCTGGATCGGCACGTTCCCGACCATTGCCGAGCGCGTGGCGCCAGCAGGCATCCTGGCGTCGCGCGAGGGCGCGCCCATGCCACCCGTGGCCGGCCTCCCCGCGACGCTCGCCGCCCACCGCGTCCAGGCCGAGGGCCTCGGTGTGCGCTGGGACGAGGACGCGCCGTGGCGCCCAGTGACCTCCCAGGCTGCGGCGGGAGACTCGCTCCGCCTGGGCCGGGCGGTTCGCCTGGACGCGACGCAGGCCTCCGCCGACCGCATGCCCGACCTGCGCGGCCGGAGCATGCGCCAGGCCGTCGCGTGGCTCCGATCGCTCGGCGTCGAGCCCGTCGTCGAGGGGCGCGGCGTGGTCCGGAGCCAGTCGGTCTCCGCTGGCGCTGCGCTTCCGGCGTCGGTCACCCTGAGGGCGGCGTCATGAGTGTGCTCCACGATCAGATGCCTCCCGTGCACACGGCGCCCGTCGCCGTGGATGCCCTGGCGGAGGCGCTGCGCCAGCGGGACCTGCTCGACGGAGCGCCGCTCGGCGACGCAGGCGCGCTCGTGTCGGGTGTCACCATCGACAGCCGCCAGGCGGCCCGTGGGGTTTTGTTCGGCGCCATCAGCGCCGATACCCACACCGGCCGAGACGGACATGACTTCGTCGACGACGCGCTCGCGCGCGGCGCCACGGCAGCCCTCGTCTCCGGCGAGTGGCTCCGCACGCGCCCCGAGCCGTCGTCGGCCCCGGTACCCTTGGGGAAGGGTGAGCGCCTCCCCGGCGCAGTCCTCGTTCCATCGACGGATACGAGGGCTGCGCTGGCGGAGGTCGCGGCGGCGGTCTACGGACGCCCCGGCGACGCGCTCGCGCTCCTCGGCGTGACCGGCACGAACGGCAAGACCACGACGGTCTTCCTCCTGCACCACCTGCTGGCGTCGCTCGGCGCGACGGCCGGGCTGGTGGGGACGGTCGAGAACCGGATCGGCGCGGAGCGCTACGCGACGGCGTTCACGACGCCCGAGGCGCCTGCGCTTCAGCAGTTCCTGCGCGCATGCGCCGAGGGTGGTTGCTCGCACGTGGCGATGGAGGTGTCGAGCCACGGGCTGGCGCTGTCGCGCGTGGCGGGACTTCGGTTCGACGTGGCGGTGTTCACCAACCTGACGCAGGACCACCTCGATTACCACCGGACGTTCGAGGAGTACGAGGCCGCCAAGCGCTCGCTATTCGACGGCCTCGACGCGGATGCCACGGCCGTCGTCAACGCCGACGACCCCGCCAGCAGGCGGATGGTGCGCGAGTCGGCCGCGCGCGTGGTGACCTACGGAACGTCCCCCGACGCCGACGTCCGCGTCGACGTGCTCGCCAACGACGTGGACGGCCTCACGCTTCGCCTGGATGGCGCTGAGCGGCGGTTCCAGCTGGCGGGGCGGTTCAACGCACTCAACCTGGCTGCAGCCTACGCGGCTGGCGTCGCGCTCGGCTTCGATACAGACGCCGTCCTCGACGCCCTGGCTGAGGCGCCCGGCGTCCCCGGACGCTTCGAGACCGTCCGGGGCGGCGGCGTCCTCGGCGTGGTCGACTACGCCCACACGCCTGACGCGCTCGACAACGTGCTGGCGACCGCCCGCGAGATCGTGCCTGAGGGGCGCCAGCTGTGGGCCGTCTTCGGAGCCGGCGGCGACCGCGACCGCTCCAAGCGCCCCGAGATGGGCCGCGTCGCCTCGCAGCGTGCCGACCGTGTGGTCGTCACGAGCGACAACCCGCGCACCGAGGCGCCAGCGGACATCCTCCGCGACATCGCCGAGGGCCTCACCGCACCCGCCGACGAGATCGTGGACCGAGCCGAGGCCATCGCCTTCGCAGCCCGAGAGGCCTCCGCTGGCGACGTGATCGTGGTCGCCGGCAAGGGCCACGAGACGTACCAGATCGTCGGCACCGAGCGGCGTGACTTCGACGACCGCGAGGCGCTGGGAGAGGCGCTCGCCAGCCGGGAGGAGGCGCGCTGATGCTGTACCACCTCACCCAGTGGATCGAGGCGACGTTCGCGCCCCCCGGCTTCCAGGTCTTCCAGTTCTCGACGGTTCGCGCCGGGCTGGCAGCGGCCACAGCGCTCCTGGTGGCCCTGTTCGCGGGCAAGAAGATCATCCGCGCGCTCCGGAGCCGCCAGATCGGAGAGACCGTCCGCGAGGGCGAGGACTCCGGTGCCGTCAGCCACGCTCACAAGGCGGGCACGCCCACAATGGGCGGCATCATCCTGCTGCTGGCGCTGATGTCGGGCGTGCTGCTCTGGGCGGACCTCACCAACCCGTTCGTCTGGGTCGCCATCGTGGCGACGCTCTGGATGGGCCTCTTCGGCTTCGCCGACGACTACATCAAGACGATCAAGAAGGACAAGGACGGCATCGCCCCGAAGGTCAAGCTAGCGGGGCAGCTCTCGCTCGGCATCATCGTCGCGCTCCTCATCCTGTACGTCCTGCCGGCCGACGGCTATTCCGACACGTACACGTCGCTCCCGTTCGTGCCGGACGGCGGGTTCGACTACGATTTCCTGTCCCCGCTCGTGGGGATGGAGGTCGGGTGGGTGATCTACGTGCCCGTCGTCACGTTCATCCTGACCGGCGTCTCGAACGCCGTCAACCTGACCGACGGCCTCGACGGGCTGACCGCCGGGACAGCCGCGTTCTCCGTGCTGGCGATCGTGGCGATGGCCTACGTGACTGGCAATGCCAACCTGGCCGCCTTCGTCAACGACGTGTTCGTGCCCGGCACGAGCGAGCTGGTCATCTTCGGCGCGGCGCTCAGCGCGGCGTGCTTCGGCTTCCTCTGGTACAACGGCCACCCGGCGCAGGTCTTCATGGGCGATACGGGCAGCCTCGCGCTGGGATCTGCCATCGGGACCCTCGCGATCCTGGTCAAGAAAGAGCTGTACCTGCCGGTGGTGGGCGCCATCTTCTTCGCGGAGACGCTCTCGGTGATCATCCAGACGGGCTACTTCAAGTGGACGAAGCGCCGCACGGGCGAAGGGCAGCGGGTCTTCCGGATGGCGCCGCTGCACCACCACTACGAGGCCCTCGGCGTTCACGAGTCGAAGATCGTGATCCGGTTCTGGATCGTGACGGCGCTCCTGTCCATCCTCGCGCTCTTCCTGTTCCGGATCCGATGAGCGTGGCCACCCTCCATCTGCCCCCGATCGTCCCCGAGGCGACGCCCGACCGCGAGTCGCTGCGTCAGTCCGTCCCAGGCGCGCGCGTGACCGTCGTGGGCGGCGCCCGAAGCGGCGTGTCCGTGGCGACCCTGCTGGCGCGCCGAGGCGCCTCCGTCTTCCTGACCGACGCGTCGCCAGCGGGCCCCGACACGGCTGGCCGGCTGGCGTCGGCGGGCGTCGAGAGCGAGTTCGGAGGCCACTCGGCGCGGGCGCTCGATGCCGACTGGCTCGTCGTGAGCCCCGGCGTCCCGACCACAGCAGGCCTGATCCAGTCA
>JBCDLV010000255.1:0-5116 GCA_038744895.1 Bacteroidota bacterium
CGTGTCCACCTGGTCCTCGACGCTGCGGACGGCGTGGATCACCGTCGAGTGGTCGCGCCCGCCGAAGTGAAGCCCGATGGTCTTGAGCGAGTGGTTCGTGATCTCCTTTGAGAAGTACATGGCCACCTGGCGGGCCTGGACCACCTCCCGCTTGCGCGTCCGCGCGCGCACGAGGTCCTCGGGGATGCTGAGGTACTCGCACACGATCGACTGAATCGACTCGATGGTCAACTGCGGGCGTGCCTCCTTGATGAGGTCGCGCAACACCTCGCGTGCCAGCTCCTGGTCGATCTCTCGGCCCGTCAGCGCTGCGTGGGCCTGAAGGCGGATGAGCGCGCCTTCGAGCTCGCGGATGTTGCTCTTGACGTGCGTCGCGATGTACTCCAGCACCTCCGGCTTCACCTTGGTGCCGTCGTCGTTGGCGCGGCGGCGCAGGATGGCGACGCGCGTCTCGTAGTCCGGCGTCTGCACGTCTGCGATGAGCCCCCACTGGAAGCGGCTCAGCAGCCGTTCCTCGATGCCCACGATGTCCTTTGGCGGCCGGTCCGCCGAGAGCACGATCTGCTTGCCAAGCTGGCGCAGCTCGTTGAAGATGTGGAAGAACTCCTCCTGCGTCTTCTCTTTGCCGCCGAAGAACTGGACGTCGTCGACGATGAGCACGTCGACGCCGCGGTAGAACTGGGAGAACTCCGCGATTCGGTTCTGCTGGATCGACTGGACGAACTCGGCCGTGAACATCTCCGAGGAGACGTAGCGGACGGTCTTGGCGTGGCCGTTGGCCAGCGCGTAGTTCCCGATGGCCTGAATCAGGTGCGTCTTGCCCAGCCCGACGCCCCCGTACACCAGGAAGGGGTTGAAGCTGGTCGAGCCCGGCGCCTGGGCAATGCTCCAGGAAGCCGCACGCGCCAGCCGGTTGCAGTCGCCCTCGATGAAGCTCTCGAACGTGTACGACCCGTTGAGGTGCGGGTCCAACTCGATCGGCTTCACACCGGGCAGCGCGAACGGGTTGGCCTGAGGCGTCGTGCGTGTATTCGCAGCGGCGGTGCGCGGCGCAGCACGCCGCTGGCGGTCGACGGAGCGGCCGGCGTCCGACGGGACGCCAGCGGCCGGCCGGGGCGGGGTGACGCCCTCGGGGAGGTCGAACGACGGCGGGCGGTGGGCAGGCGGCACGTTCGACGGCTGGCGCGCCGGAAGCTCCATCGACGACCCTCGCTTTCCTCCTCCGGTGGCCGGCTCGTCCCGCTCGATAACGATGTCGTAGTACAGACGGCCACCAGGGCCCAAGACCTTCGTGATGGTCTTGCGAAGCAGCGCGAAGTAATGCTCCTCCAGCCACTCGTAGTAGAAGCGACTCGGGAGCTGGACTGTCAGGCGGAGCGCCCCGTCCTCCTCTTCGAGCCCGACGGCCCGCAGAGGCTCGAACCACGTCCGGAAGCTCTGCCGGCTGATGTTGTCCCGGATGATTCCGAGGCACTCCTCCCAGATGTCGTCGCGTGAGCGCTCCATGCAGATGGGAGAACGGGGGGGGAGGGTGAGCGGGGCGCGGAATATCGCGACGAGCCCCTGACGATGCGAGCCGGCCGTTCCCGATTCGGTCGAGGTTGTCCACATGTTTGCTTGATGGAATCGGCTCTCAGAGGCTGCTGGCAGCGTCGCGAGGCCGGGGTTGTCCACGGGCTGCGCACACGAGGACGAGATTTCACATCTGTTGTCCGCCAGCGGGATAGGTGCGTCAGCATCCCAAGAAAGGTGCAGGCATTTGGGAGAGGTCGGCTTCAGGTGACTTCTCCGTAATGGTTTCGCAATCAGGTTGTCCACACCCTGTCAACGAGACCCCTCGTGCGGAATGTGAGGTGAGGAGGGGGCCGCCCCTAGCCGATAGTGAGGTGTCCCCGCGCGGGGGATTCCCGCCCGTCGCTGCGGGCGCGCCTCTGCAGTTCTACGTGGGGCGCGACGGAACGTCGGCGCTGTCGGTGCCCCGCTGGCGTGTCAACATCGCGTGAGGCCCTTGTCCCCCGCTTCGAGGGCTCCCTACCTTCTTGGGCTGTGGATTCGAGCGCATGCGCAAGCAACGACCGAGTCCTTCCGCCTCTGGGCATCGCCCACGTTCATTGACCGCCCCCTTCCGTGCTCCGGGTCCGCATCGCTCCGCTTCCCGACGGCCTCCACGCCGAGACCTTCCGCCCGACGGCTGGCGATCTCGACCTCGACCCGGAGGTGTTCTCCGACATCGAGGTCGACGTTCGCCTCGACGCGGGCGACAGCCGTGTGCTGGCGATGTACGAGGCGCGTGCCACAGCGCACCTCGAATGCGACCGGACGCTCGACCTCTACGACCAGCCGGTCGAGGGCGAGCACGCGGTCCTGTTCGCGGCCACCGGGGGCGACGACGACGATGACGATGTCCGGCCTCTGCCGGACGACGCCACGCACGTCGACCTCGCCGACTCCGTCCGCGACACGCTCGTGCTGGCGCTGCCGCTGCGGCGCGTGAGCCCAGCGGCCGAAGCCGCGGAGATCCCCCAGTCGTTCGGCGGTCCCTCCGCAGGGGAGCCGGCCGACGACCGCTGGGCGGCACTCGAGTCCCTCCGCCAACCGGATGCGGACACACCCGATACCGACTAACCCCTCCTGGGCTCTGCGCCCAGATCTTCCTACAACCCGATGGCCAACCCGAAGCGCCGCCACTCGAAGGCCCGCACCGCAAAGCGCAGAGCCCAGTACAAGGTGAAGTACGTCCCGCGGACGCATGAATGCCCCAACTGCGGCAACGCCAAGATCTTGCACCGGGCGTGCCCGACGTGCGGTCACTACCGTGGTCGCGCTGTCATCGAGCGAAGCGAGGACTACGCATAGCCCCTGCCCTACGGCGTCTCGCCGCAGGACGATCGACCCTCAGAATGCGCCCTCCCGCGATGGATCGCGTGGGGGCGCTCGTCGTTGACAGGGTATCTTCGCGTCCCCTCCCTCTCGCCCGTCGTCCCCCATGCCCGTCCGAGTCGCCGTCGACGCCATGGGCGGAGATCACGCCCCCGGCGTCGTCGTGGAGGGAGTGCTAGACGCTGTCGAGGAAGCGGGGGACCGGCTCACGGTGCTGCTGGTCGGCAAGGCGGACGAGGTCCGCGCTGAGCTGGCATCCGACCACCCCCCCCAGGTTCGAGTGGTCGACGCCCCCGAGTCGATCGGGATGGGAGAGAGTCCGACGGTTGCTCTCCGCCAGAAGCCGAACTCGTCGATCCACATCGGCATCGGAGCCGTCAAGCAGGGCAAGGCCGACGGGTTCGCGAGTGCAGGAAACACCGGCGCCGTGATGGCAGCTGCTCTGTTCGGGCTGGGACGCCTACCAGGAGTCCTCCGCCCTGCGCTCCCAGGCTACCTCCCCACGCCAGCGGGCACGTGTGTGCTCCTGGATGTGGGCGCCAACGTCGAAGTCCGCCCCGAGCACCTCGTCCAGTTTGCCCAGATGGGCGCGGTCTTCGGCGCGGCATTCCTGGGGAAGGAGTCGCCCACGGTGGGCCTCGTCAACGTGGGCGAGGAACCGGGGAAGGGGACGGACACGGTCAAGGAAGCCTACGAGACCCTCCGCGAGCTCGGCGATCGAGGGGCGCTCCAGTTCGTGGGCAACGTGGAGGGGCGCGACATCCTCCAGCATGGCTCGGACGTGTGCGTCTGCGATGGGTTCGTGGGCAACGTCGTTCTCAAGCTGGCGGAGTCCGTGGCGACGATCCTCCCGACGATGGTGAAGGCCGAGATCGGCCGCCAGGAGCTGGACGGTGAGAAGGCGCAGACCGTCGGCGGCGTGCTCAAGGGCATGTTGGAGCCCTTCGACTACCAGGCGTTCGGCGGCGTCCCGATGCTCGGGATCGACGGGACCGTCGTGATCGGGCATGGGGGGTCGTCGGCCAAGGCCATCCGCCAGATGGTGCTGTCCACGGCCGGCCTGGTTGAGCAAAACCTGACGGCGCGGATCGCCCGCGCGCTTCAAGACAACGCCTCCGAGGCGAGCTAGCGGATGCCCCAGACCTCAACGACGGCCGCAGTCACCGCGGTTGGCAAGTACCTCCCCCCGGACCGCCTCACGAACGCCGACCTGGAACAGATGGTCGACACCTCGGACGAGTGGATCCGCACGCGGACCGGCATCGAGGAGCGGCGCATCCTCAAGGATCCCACGAAGGCGACCTCGGACATGTGCGTCGAAGCGGCTCGCGAGTGCCTGAGCAAGGCCGGCGTGGCACCCGATGAGGTCGACTGCATCTTGGTCGCGACTGTCACGCCGGACATGGTCTTCCCCGCGACGGCGTGCCTCGTCCAGGACAAGCTGGGCGCCGCTGGCGCGTGGGGGTACGACATCTCGGCGGCCTGCTCGGGCTTCCTCTACGCGCTCACGACGGGCGCCAAGATGATCGAGTCGGGGTTGCACAAGAAGGTTCTCGTGATCGGCGCCGACACGATGACGCGCATCATGGACTACACCGACCGAACCATCTGCGTCCTGTTCGGAGACGGCGCCGGTGCGGTGCTTCTGGAGCCGACGACCGACGGAACGGGCGTTCTCGACACCGTCCAGTACGTCGACGGCTCGGGTGTCAGCGCCCTCAACCAGTTGGGCGGAGGCTCGCTACACCCCGCTACACGCGAGACCGTCGACGCGAGGATGCACTTTGCCCGCCAGGACGGCAAGACCGTGTTCAAGCGGGCTGTGGTCGGCATGGCCGATGCCGCGGCTGAGATCATGGAGCGCAACAGTCTCGGACCCGATGACATCCGGTACCTGGTGCCCCACCAGGCCAACCTCCGAATCATCGACGCGACCGCCCGCCGCATGGGCGTCGGAGAGGACAAAGTGATGGTCAACATCGCTCGGTACGGCAACACGACAGCCGCGACCCTGCCCCTCTGCCTATCTGATTGGGAGGCGGACCTCCGCTCTGGCGACAACCTCGTGCTGGCGGCCTTCGGCGGGGGCTTCACGTGGGGTGCC
This sequence comes from Bacteroidota bacterium, assembly GCA_038744895.1. GTDB lineage: Bacteria > Bacteroidota > Rhodothermia > Rhodothermales > Rubricoccaceae > Rubrivirga. Next base: position 4,985 of record JBCDLV010000255.1, read on the forward strand.
TCGTGGCTGAAGTGGAGCTACGACAGCGCGGTCTAGACGCATCCCCCTTCGTCCTGCGCAACGCGGAGGCACCCTCACGCAACACGAACCGGCTCGATGATCGCCTTTCTCTTCCCAGGCCAAGGGTCGCAG
>JBCDLV010000256.1:0-5100 GCA_038744895.1 Bacteroidota bacterium
GCGCGGGTTCGCGTGGTACCTCTTCGACAACGACCTCGACCCCGGCAACGGGTTCGGCGGCGGCACCAGCCAGAGCGTGGCCCTGCCGACGACGCTCACCGCCAGCGGGTCGGAGCCCGCGAGCGACGTCGCCGTGGCGCTTCACGCCGCTGGCGACGGGTGGAACCTGCTGGGCAATCCCTTTCTCGTCGGGCTCAACGTCTCCACGGTCAACAGCTGGCTGAGTGGTGGTGCGACGCTCGCCTCGGCCGTGGGCCAGGTCTGGCAGTGCGCGCCCAACAGCGCCAATCCTCCGGCGTGCGTCGGCTCGTACGTGACCACCGACACGGCGCCCCTGAACGGCGTGGTGCCCGCGTGGCATGCGGTCTGGTTCCAGGCCTCGGCACCGGGGACGCTCACGATCCCCACGGCAGCGCGCGCGCCTTCGCGCAGGCAACCGCTGCGACGCCTGTCGTTCGAGCTCGCCGCTGGCGACGGCTCGGCGCTGGACCGCGCGGCCACGCTCGTCTTCCGCGAGGAGGCCACTGGAGCGTGGGACCTCTGGGACCTGGAGAAGCTGGCGTCGCTCAACGCGCCGTCGGTCCGGGTGGCCTTCGGGGGCGAGCGCGACGGCGAGCGCGTGCTGAAGGCCCAGGGCAGCTACGCCTCCGACCCGGGGACGCTCGACATCCCGATCCACGTCGCGTCGCAAGGTGCCGGCGCCGACCTGGTGCTCTCGTGGCCCACCCTGGACGACCTGCCCGCCTCGTGGGACCTCCTGCTGACCGATGAGCAGACCGGCGCTACCATCGACCTCCGGTCGGAGCCGCTGTACGCGTTCTCGGTCGCCGAGCAGCCCGCCCGCCAGCGGGGCTCGCCGGGCACCTCGGCACGGCACGCAGGCGACGAGGCACGCTTTACGCTGTCGATCCGCGCGGGGGCGTCCACCTCCGAGGAGGGCGGCGGCCTGGCCGAGACGTGGCTGGGCGTTCCGGCGCCGAACCCGTCCTCGGGCACGGCCGTGGTGCGCTACAGCCTGGCCTCCGGTGGCCCCGCCCGGCTGACGGTCGTGGACCTGCTCGGCCGCGAGGTGGCCGTGCTGGCGGACGGTGCGCTGCCCGCTGGCGAGGCGCGGGCGGAGATCGCGGCGTCGCAGCTGGCGCCGGGCGTGTACGTGATCCGGCTGGAGGCGACCGGCGAGGTGCACACGCAGCGGGCGGTCGTGGTGCGGTAGGCTCCGCTGGCGGCGGTCGCCAGCGGGCTGCCGTGGAGCGCTGCAATCGAACGGCAGAGGTCAACGGCTCGATTCTTCGCTCGGGCGCCAGCGGGGCGTTTCACCGATCCTCCCGCCGGGGCGCCTTGCTGGCGGCGGGAGGGCTCGGTATCCTGAGGGCCTTGGGGCTATAGCTCAGTTGGTAGAGCGCTGCAATCGCACTGCAGAGGTCAGCGGTTCGAATCCGCTTAGCTCCACGCCTAATGGCCTGTTTGGGCTAGAAACGAGCTCCTGGCGGTGGGCCAGTCGACAGGACATGCCCTGAGTAGACCCGACTCGCCAGCGCCTAGGTCCCATACAGGTCCCTCTTAGATCTGTGCAGTTCCAGCCTTGAGCGCCCGCAACTCCCGTTTTGCTCGCTCTAGCTCCGCACGGAGCGCGTCGGCCTCGCCCCGCTCGCTCGCGAACGCCGAACCGAGTTGGGCGCGGATGCCCTCCCATCTCGCGTGAGCGTACTGCTCGGTCGTCCGAGAATCGGCGTGCCCCATCAGTGTCTTGACGGAAAAGAGCGGGACGCCTCGCATCACCGCCCGCGTGGCGGAGGCTGTGCCAATGGAGCGACGGTGCGAGACCGGCGGCCTCCCGATGTTTCCTGAACCGCCGACTGAGGTACTGCCCGTTCAACTTCCCCCCGCGCTTGCCGGGGAACACATACGGGGACCGCGCCGGCCCACCCCCGTCGTAGCGGCGGCGGACGACGGCCAGAGCCTCGTGGACGAGCGGGATGACACGCTCGCGTCCGCTCTTCGTCGTGAACTCCTCCGTGTTCGACACAACTAGGCTCTCGGACTCTAGGTCTACGTCCACCCAGCGGAGGTGGACGAGTTCACCAAGCCGGAGTCGCCGTCCGACAAACAGCGCCAGTCGGTAGCGGCGGCGGCCGAGGCCGTGCTCGATGCCCGCCAGCCGCACCTGGACAACGGCGCCACTCTCGCCGACCTCTACGACCCGCTGGCGATGCCGCCGGAGCTGGTCAAGGCACACCGGGTGCTTGACCGGGCCGTAGACCTCGCGTACCGGCCACAGAGGTTTACGACAGAGGCCAACCGGGTGGCCTTCTTGTTCGACCTCTATGAGGCTCTGACCAACCCACTCGGAGCGACGGCCTAGCCCTCGTCGTCTGTGGGCCGCAGCTCGAACCGGCCATTCCTCTCTTCGAACAAAGACGCGACCTCCAGTGCCACCTGAATCTGGTCCTCCTTCTCATCGGGCCAGCCCAGGACATTGACATGCCGAGGCGGATCGTTGTCGGGGTCCACCTCCAGCCCTACCTCCTCGAACCACCCCACCGGGACCTGTGCCCATCCCTTGCAGGGCTTTCCCCTCCCGGACTCGACCTCCTTTGCGATTCCCAAGACCGTCTTCGCCGGAAGCGAAGTGACATCGTACGTCGAGAGTTCGGGGCGGTCCCGGCCTCTCGCCACGTGAGGCATGAAGGCGTTTCGCTTAACCCGTCCCGACGCCGATACCTCCTTCGATGAGAAAAGGAAGCGGGCAAGGGGGGTCTGGGGTGTGAGCAAAAGCCTCCTATCTAGACGGGACCGCTAACGCGTCCGGTAGGCGAGGGAAGAGACGACTTCAGGCAGCGATCGACCGTCGAGGGTTGCGCGACCGGACGTACTCTCGTCCCCGAGGATCGCCGCGTAGCGGAGAACGTGGTCCGCCCCCACGCTCACGCTGAGGACCCGCCGTGGTCCAGCGTGCCACTCCAGTGTTGCCTCCCCGTCTGGGTCAACGCCCGGCTCGGGACTAGGGAGGCCGGCCGGTAGGTTCTCGATGATCGTTTGGGCCAGTTTAAACGAGGCCACGTCAGCAACAGCCGACCCGTACCCGTCGGCGTCCTCATCCCGCCGCTCCGCGTACACATCGTGCAGTTCGTGAACCGACTCCCCCCGACTTAGCGTCACGCTCATCTCACGCCGAGACGGACCCGTCCAGTAGTCAAAGGCGGATCGCGGCACGAAGACCGTCCGAACGGTCCCATAGGAAGCCTGGGCCTCTGGGGCGAAGATGCTCATGGGGTTAGCGGTAGGAGTGGATTAGAGGTGCCGTCAACGAGCCGAAGAAGAGGCGGTTCTTCAACGCTCGGAGGGGTTCAAGCTTGTCTCGGAGATCATCAGGGAGGAGTTGACCGGGCGAGATGCCGATAGGATCCGAGTCGGATGCCGACACATCGAGGTAGACCGAGAGCCCGCCACCGTCAGGGAGAGGACCGGCACTAACCAAGTAGACAGACGCGTCTAACCCGGTCCGGTTGTCCCGGAACTCGGACCTCACCTCGAACCGGCTCAGGGCTGCTTCCACTCCTCCGGGTATGGCTAGACTGGCCCTGAAGTAGTCTCGGATATCGGCTCCAGGTGGAACGTCGACCCGGTTAATGAACCGAGTAGCGACACGGGCCTGGCCGACAGTATCGGCAGCCTCGATGTACGCCTCAAACACAGGGGTCGCCTGTTCCACCATCTCGCCCCACGAAACGTAGCGCCTGAGGACGCTGAAGGTTACTCCGTCTTCCCGGAGTTGCGCGACATGAATCCCCTCTCGGTCCGCGTACCGATAGCCGATCACTGTCGGTCGCATCGGAGCACTGACCGCCTCACCCGGTCGCGACTCTAGCTCGGCTTCAAATACTCTCAGTGGGGTGACCTCGGTTAGCTTTTCTGCGAGGTCAAGATCACCGAACGTCTCGGGATCGGGGGCGCTGGAGAAGTCCACCGAGAGGTTGATAAGCGCCTCTTGGATTGGCGGACGGGTGAGATTTGGATGAGCGAGGCTCAAGCGAAGCGAAGAGCGAGAAGACTACCGAGATCAAGCCTTGGAGTATAACTGTCGGACCGGTTCCGCAAATAGGGGAACCGCCGAGACCGACTTGGCAGGTCCTATTCGGGTCCCACTTCACTCTACCTATCGGCTAAACCACTGTCTTGCAACTTGATAGAGGAACAAAGCGTCTTCATCGCACTGCAGAGGTCAGCGGTTCGAATCCGTTTAGCTCCAGGCCTGGCCGCTGCGTATGCGTATGGCGGCTTTTTGCGTCTGTCCCGCTCGCACACGCCAGCAGCGCTTCCGCTGGCGTGTTGAGCAGGTCCTGGTCCGGCACCGCCAGGTCGTTCCACTTGCCTGTCTCCAGCTTGCCAGTCCGGTCCTCGACGCCTGGGGCGCGTGCCGGCTACACCGTGTACCTGCGCAGCACCTCCTCGATCGCGACCATCGGGGCAAACTGTCACAGGCCCACGTCAGGTAAAGGTCTCGCCGAACCCAGTCCCGCTGGCGGGTTGCCTACCGCACCACGGTCAGGCGAGCCGTCGCACGGACGCCTGCGCCCTCTGCCACGAGGCTGTACGCGCCTGGCGCCAGCGGAGGCACGGCCACCGACGGCCCGCAGGTCTCCGCCTGCCACACCGTCCGCCCCAGCATGTCGACTGCTGCGACGCGCGCGCAGCCCAACGCGCCGACGTGGAGCGTCGTCGGCCCAGGGGTAGGGTTGGGCGACACGCGGATCCGGGGCTCGTCCGCGTCGGGCCCTCTGCTGGCGGCGGTCGCCAGCGGGGCGCCGAGCGCCTCCGCCGCCGGGAGCATGCGGCCGTCGCCGTCGAACAGCGCCAGGTTCTCCCACGCCGAGCCTCGGCCCGGAGCCGTGACGTCCTCGGGCGCCCAGTAGCACACGCCGAGGCCACCGGGCACCGCCTCGACGGCCTGGCGCACCGCCCGCACGAACGCCGCCTGCCCCGCTGGCGTCGCCGCCACGCTAGGTAGGAGTTGCTCCGGTAGGCCCACCACGTTGTGGGTGTCGTCGAGGAAGCCGAGCGTCCACGGGTACGCCGTCTCGACCACGGCCACCGGGAGCC
>JBCDLV010000257.1:0-5097 GCA_038744895.1 Bacteroidota bacterium
CGCATCGGCGAACGCGCCGCGGCGCGCGTCCAGCTTGGCGAGGTTGACGTACGGAATCGCCCGGACCGGATGGGTTTCCGGGAGTGCACTGTCGAAGGCGGCTGCCGCCGCCCGGTACTCGACTGAGGCCGCGTCCAGGCGTCCTGCGTCGCGGAGCACATTCCCCAGCTGGTTCCGAGAAGCGCCCACGTCGAAGCCCTCGTCCCCGTAGAGCTGCTGGCGCACGCGGAGAATCGCACGGTGCTCGCGCTCGGCCTCGTCGTAGCGCTCCAACTGCTGAAGCGTCGTGGCCAAGTTGGAGCGGACCGTCAGCGTGGTCGCGTGCTCCGGGCCAAGCTGGTCGACCGCCAGCTGGGCCGCTTCCTGCTCGTAGGCGAGCGCCTGATCCATCCGGTCCGTGGCCTGTGCTGCCAGCGCTGCATTCGCCAGCACCGAGACCATGTTGACACTCGACGCACCGCGGACGTCGCGGGCGATCTCGACGGACTCGGCCGCTGCCTCGTACGCCCCCTCGGCATCTCCGGTGGCCGTCAGCGTGAGTCCCCAGATCATGAGCGCCGTCTCCAGGTCGGTCTGAGCCTCCCTCTGGCGGCGGGCGATCTCGACGCCGCGTGCCGCCAGGCGCTCGGCCTCCTCGACCTTGCCCGTGTCTTTGATGAGGGTCGCCAGTTCGACCGCCACGGCGCCGGTCTCCCGAGCATCTGGTCCGTGGACCCGTTCGGCGAGGGCGAGGGCGTCCCGCAGATAGCGCTCGGCATCGGCGAACGCGACACTGTCCTGCGCCGTCTCGCGCCGGTGCGCCCCCTCTGACCGAAGCGCTCTCGCGTACCGCGCCCCTTCCGCCCCGAAGGCCTCGGCCACCAACCGTCGGTTGGTCGCGTAGACCTCTCGCGCCAGCGAGTCGGCGCCGAGGCTGGCGAGGGTCCCCGCCAGCCGGCCCAGCAGATCGGAGCGCACCTCTGCGTCGATGGTGTCCCGCGCCGCCAGCTGGCGTGCGGCTGCGGCGAGGGCGTCGCCGAGGGGCGTCGCCGCCGTGATGGCGCTGTCTCGGTCCGCCTCGTCTCGGTACGGGTCGGCCTCGGCGAAGAGGTCTCCGAGGAGTCCCGCGGCCTGCTCGGCCCGATCCCGCTGGCGTGCGATCTCCGTCCGCTGCACGGTGACGGTGGCGGCATACGCCCCGAGGCCGAGGACCCCAATCACGGCGGCCAGCACCGCGACGCGGTTGCGACGCACGTACCGACCGAGCCGGTACCCCACGGACGAGGGCCGCGCCGCGACGGGCAGGCCGTCGAGGTGGCGCCGCACGTCCTGGCCGAACGCTTCGGCAGACGCGTACCTCCGCTCGGGCTCCTTCCGCAAGGCCACCTGGGCGATGCGGTCGAGGTCGCCGCGCAGGCGTCGGCGTAGACGGTCGGGTCGGGTCGCGCGGGCCTCCGCCACGGCATCGTCGTCGCCCACTGCCGTGCTCGGGTCCGTGGGCGACTCCTCCAACACCACGCGCGCAGCCTCCATCGCCAGCCGGGCCGGAAGCCGGAACGGACGCTGCCCCGCCAGCAGTTCGTAGAGCAGCACGCCGAGGGCGTACACGTCGGTCGCCGTCGTCGGGACTTCTCCGCGCAGTTGCTCGGGCGCGGCATACTCCGGTGTGAGCCCTCGTACATCGGTTTGGGTCGCGTCCGTGTCAGCGTCCAGGAGGCGGGCCACGCCGAAGTCGAGCAGCTTGACCTGCGGCCCGCTGGCGGTCTCGGCCACCAGAACATTCGACGGTTTGAGGTCGCGGTGCACGACGAGGCGGCGGTGGGCGTAGGCGACGGCATCGCACACGTCCTCGAACAGCCGCAGGCGCGCGTCGACCCCGAGGCGGTGGCGGTCGCAGTACGTCGTGATGGGCTCGCCGTCCACGAACTCCATCGCGAGGTAGGGGCGTCCGTCGCTGGCCACGCCTCCGTCCATCAAGCGGGCGATACCCGGGTGCTCCAGCCCCGCGAGGATGCGACGCTCGGTGTGGAACCGGGCCACCAGGTCGGGCGCCAGTCCGGGCTGCACCAGCTTGAGCGCGGCCCGCTGGCGGAAGCCGTCGGCGTCGTCCGCGCCGGACCGCTCGGCGAGATAGACCTCCCCCATGCCGCCTCGCCCGATGAGCCGGAGCGGATGCCATGGCCCGGCGTGCTCAGGAGGATGAGCGGTCACCTCGTCTGCGGTCACCGCCACGCGGTCGGCGGCTGCGCGGAAGAAGTCGTCCGCCGCGGCGTCGTCGGCGAGCATCGCCTCGACCTCGGCGCGCTCGTCCGGGGCGAGGCCTGCACTGTCCAGAAAGGCCGCGCGCTCCCCAGCCGGCCGCTCAGCTGCTTCGGCGAACGCCGTGTCGATCCGGTGGCGGCGGTCCGAGGCAGGCATCTAGTCCGTGAGCGATTGAAACAGGCGGACGCGCGCCGCGCGCCACGTCCGCTGCACGGTACGGGGCGACAGGTCGAGAGCGGCAGCCGTCTCCTCGACGGTCAGCCCGCCGAAGAAGCGGCACTCGACCACGGCCGCGGCGCGGTCGTCCTCGGCCGCCAGCTGGTCGAGGGCCTCGTCGAGGCCGAGCAGGTCCACCTCGGGGTCGGCGCCGACGAGCGTCTCGCGGATGGGGACGTGCTCGGCATCGCCGCCGCGCTTGGCGGCAGCGCGCCGCCGGGTCGCGTCGACGATCACGTGTCGCATGGCCTTGGCCGCGATCGCGAGGAAGTGAGCCCGGGTCTCCGCTGGCGTGCCCTCCGCCAGCTTGAGGTAGGCCTCGTGGACGAGCGCCGTCGTGTTGAGCGTCTCCGACGCGCGGCCCTGACGGACGCGCCCCGCCAGCCGGCGAAGCTCGTCGTAGGTCGCGTCGAACAGCTGGCGCGAGGCATTGGCATCTCCAGCGCGGGAGGCGTCGAGGAGCGTCGAGAGATCGGCAGGCACGGACGGTGGGAAGGCGCACGGCCAACCTACCGCCGAGCCTGCTCTGGTCAGCGGGCACCGAGGACCACGAACCCGCCGCCCGCCGCCGCTGTCCAGTCGACCGTCGAGGCCCCGTTCCGAGTGAAGCCGCCGGGGAAGCTGTCGCTCTCGGGGCGGATCTCGACGAACACGCGGGAGTCATCGGTAAAGAGCCCCGTGCCGTCGCGGCCTCCGCCGTACACCGCGCTTACTCCGCTCGGTGGGGTTGCGCTCGGGTCTCCCTGGCAGTCGAACGCCACCACGTCGCCGTTCCGACCTCGGTAGTCGTAGACACTCGTCGACCAGTCGACAGCGCCGTGGACGACGTCTGCAGCGAACGTCGGAGAGGGTGCCGTAAGAGCCGGCCGGTTCAGAACGTCGTTCATCGTTTGCTCTGCAGCAGAGCAGCCGGAAAGAGCGAGGACGACAGTAGCGAGGAAGACGCGCATGAGTAACGAGGGATGATGAGTCTCATCCTCCCCTTCGCAGTCTGAGTGGAAACCCCGCCACCCGCTGGCGGCGGCCAGCCGCCAGGGACTCCGGTCGAGGGACTCCGGTCGCTCACGTCGTTCTCCCGGTCAGCTCTGTGATCCACCGCGCCCGGCCGTGCACGGTGCAGACCACGACCGGTTCGGTGGCCGACCGTACCCGAAAGGCGTTTGGAACCAGGCCGCGTGTCCGCGTGGGCTCGACGGATGTGATCTCGTCTCGGTCGATCCGCCAGTCACGGCCCTGAGCCCAAGGCGCGCCGAGGGGCGTCAGCTCCAGGGCCTCGTCCGTCAGCCAGAGCCAGCCGCCGAGGCGGTGGGCACCCCACTCCACGTTTGCGGGCCCGTCGAGGAGGAGCCCTTCGGCCTCCAGCGCCTCTCTTCGCTCGGAGAGGGACTGGCGCTGCCACCGGTAGAACGCCCACACGAGGCCACCGCCGAAGGCTCCCACGCCGAGCGCCAGCGGGGCAGCTGTCGACAACACGTCCGCGAAGTCGTCGCCATCGAGGAACCATCCATCCCACAGTGCCGCCGCGAGCGTACCGGCAACGCCTGCTACCCCGAGAAGGACCGCGCTTCGGGTCACCCCTTGACAGCGCCGAGCGTGAGGCCCGAGATGAGGTACCGGCTGAGGACGAGGAACAGCCCGATCACAGGCAGCGACACCAGCAGCGAACCCGCCGCGTAGAGACCCCACTGCGTCGACATGGAGCCCTGGAACATCTTGAGGCCCACGGGCATGGTGAACATGTCGACGTCCTGCAGCACCACGGCGGCCACGACGTACTCGTTCCATGCGCTCATGAACGAGAACAGCGCCGTGATCACGAGGGCCGGCGCCGCCAGCGGGAGGATCACCTTGTAGAACGCCTGCCACGGTGTCGCCCCGTCGATTCGGGCGGCCTCCTCCAGGGACGCAGGGATCGTGTCGTAGTACCCCTTCATCTGCCACACGCAGAAGGGAAGCGCCGTCGCCGAGTAGATGACGACGATGCCGAGGTAGGAGTTGATGAGGCCGAGCTCAATCAGCACGATGTAGAGCGGCAGCAGCAGCATCGTCGCGGGAAACATCTGGGTGACCAGGATGCCGCTGAGGGCCGCCTTTCGCCCGGCAAACCGGTGCCGAGACAGCGCGTAGCCTGCCGTGGAGGCCAACGCGACGCCCGTGATGGTCACGACCGCGGCCACCAGGAGGCTATTCCAGAGCCACGTCAGGAACGGCGTGTCGAACAACAGCTGGCGGTAGTTGTCGAGCGTGGCACCGTCGGGGATGACGGACAGCGATCGCGACAGCAGCTGGTCGCTCGGGCGGAGCGAGATCGTCAGGATGCGCGAGATCGGGAAGACCGCGATGAAGACGAACAGCGCGAGGACCGCGTAGGAGCCGAGGCGAGAGGCGAGCTTCATGCCTGCCAGTTTACAGTCAACGGACGGATCCCACGACGACGTCGTACACGTGAGGTGCCCGGTTGTCGACGCGCCCTCCTCCGGTCTCGGCCGATGCGTCACGGGCCACGCGCAGGAAGCCGCCGTCTGGGCCTCGGGCACCGACGAGCATCGTCACGCGGTCGCCACGCTCCAACCGAGGCACGATGAACGATGGCAGTGCGAACGCCAGCGATGCCGTCTGGGTATCGAACACCGAGCCGGA
>JBCDLV010000258.1:0-5087 GCA_038744895.1 Bacteroidota bacterium
ATCGGGAGATCGGGAGATCGGGAGATCGGGAGATCGGGAGATCGGGAGATCGGGAGATCGAAGGTCCGATGCGCGATGGCTCCGCGCGAGTATCCGCGACGAAGCCTCTGGCATTTCCCAGACCCCAGCTCCCTTCTCCCTCCAACCGCAGCGAGCCTACAGCGCGTTCGTCACGACGAGGACATCGTAGAGCGCGTGCGTCCACGCCGCCAGTGCGAAGCCACGGATCAGAAACACGGCGTTCAGCGCCAGGCCGAACAGAAACCGGAACATGAACACGTCCAGCGTGAACGGGTCTCCGAACGGACCGGTGTGGTGGACCCAGCTGAAGATGACAGCTCCGACCACTGCGGCAATCACGTAGCCTTTCGTCTGGCTGAGACGGGTTGTTCGGTTCAACACCCAGAACAGTCCGCCGACGAGCATCACGCGGAACACCAACTCCTCGTACAGCCCCGCGCCGATGCTGAGCGCCAACTGAAGGCCCAATCCGAACTCTGCCATCTGGGCCAGCATCAGCTCCGGCGTGACCCAGGCGCCGAAGAGAAACCCCACGGTCCCGCTGACGAGAAACGCGAGCACGACCGCGTAGACCAGCGACTCGGCTAGGATCAGCCCGAAGAAGCGCGGGACCAGCGGCGGGCGGCGATCACGGTCGCGCCACCAGATCCAGACGCCGATGAACAAAACCACGCCTCCGAGCGCGGCCCAACCAGTCCCTCCCAAGGCCGCCAGCAGGGTCTTCAGCCACACATCGGCTCCCACACGGATCTGCCCGACGCCCCGGTTCGCCAGCAGGATACCGACCTCGTAGAGCACGAAGAGCGGCAACGCAGCGAGGAATCCGTACGTCGCCGTCCGGGTGACCTCCATGTACGTCGTCGGAGGGGCGGGGGACGGTGCGGGAGCGTCTCCTGAACTGCTGGCGGCGGCGAGAGCGGCGGTCTGATCGGCCGGGGACGGCATGGCGAGGTGGATGGCTCGGCCTCCTACGCCACGCCGCCCCTGGAGATGCGCTACGGGGCCTCGGCCACCGGGAGCAGGACCGTGTCGATGACGTGGACGACGCCGTTCGACGCGGCCACGTCGGCATCCACGACAGTCGCTCCGTTGACCGTCAGGCCACCGTCGGCGGCCACGAACGTCAGCGCAGTACCGGCCAAAGACATGCCTTCGCCAGCAGCAGCGGCGGTGGCCCCGTCGACGGCTCCCTCGGCGACATGGCCGAGGAGGATGCCCTGAAGATCTTCCACAGAGAGCTCGGCGAGTGCTCCCTCGGGCAGAGCCGCGAACGCGCTGTCGGTCGGGGCGAAGACCGTCAGCGGGCCCGCTCCAGCCAAGGCATCTGCGAGGCCCGCCGTGCCTACGGCGCTGAGGAGCGTCGAGAATCGGCCGTCGGCTCGCAGCACGTCGACGATATCCGGGCCGTCGTCCATGGGGGCTTCGTCCTGGGCCATCACCGGGGCGGCGACGACGAGAAGGACAGCAAGCAAAGAAGTACGCATGGTGGGGGTGAGGTGGAGAGCCCTCAACGTGGGTGATTTCGGCACTGGACACATGTGCAAGACATACGCCTCCCCCGAGGATCTGCTGAGGCGAATCGCCCGGACACTTCCACTCATGCTCGCGTTCAGCCCCCTTGTCCCCGCCGATCTGCCATGTCTGCCCCACACGATGCTCAGCCGATCCTCACCGCTGGCGCTCCCCTCTCCGACGCCACCGGCGCTGTCGTCTTGGTCCACGGACGGGGAGCGTCGGCACACGGCATCCTGTCGTTGGCCGCCGAGTTCGACCGACCCGGCCTCGCCTACCTCGCCCCGCAGGCCGCCAGCGGGTCGTGGTACCCGAACAGCTTTCTGGCACCGATCGAGGCCAACGAGCCCGGCCTGTCGAGTGGGATCGCCGCCGTCGGCCGCGCCGTCGGTCGGGCACGCGACGCCGGTGTCGATCGCATCGCCGTTGGTGGCTTCAGCCAGGGCGCGTGCCTCGCGCTGGAGTATGCCGTGCGCCACCCGTCGGCGTGGACGGTCGCCTTCGGGCTGAGTGGCGGGCTCATCGGGACCGGTCCGGGCCCGGCCTCCGCCCCACCGCTGGCGGGCATGGGCGGCACCTATGGAGAGAAGTCCTTCGACTACGGACACTCAGGGGAGGCTCCGCTGGCGGAGCAGCATGTGTTCCTCGGGTGCTCTGACGTCGACCCGCACATCCCGCTCCGCCGCGTCGACACGACGGCCGAGGTCTTCCGCCAACTCGGGGCGGAGGTCGACCAGCGTGTGTATCGCGGCTTCGGTCACACAGTCAACCAGGATGAGGTTGAGGCCGTCCGCGCTCTGCTGGCTGCGATGTGAGCACCCGGGTTCAGGACCGCTGTTTCTGCAGCACGTGCTCCGGTTCCGTCGCTACGCTTGAACGGCTCGCACCGTCATCCCCCGCGCGCCCTCCGATTCATGCCTTTCGTCATTGCCGCTGGCGCCGTTCCTCCGTTCCTCGTAGAGGTCGTCGCGATCGTGTTCGCCGCCGCGCTTGTGGCGTACGTCTGCAAGCGGCTCGGGCTTGTCCCGATCGTCGGATTTTTACTCGCGGGCGTACTTATCGGGCCGAGCAGTCTCGGGCTGGTGACCGACCAGGAGTTGATCGATGCCGCGGCTGAGGTCGGCGTGCTCCTGCTGCTGTTCACCATCGGGATCGAGTTTTCGCTCGACAAGCTCCAGAAGATTCAGAGGCTGATCTTCGTCGGTGGTGGGATTCAGGTCGGACTGACAACAGTGGTTGTCGCCGGGCTGTGCCTCGCATTCGGCGTCGATTGGCGGGCTTCTGTGTTTACGGGGTTCCTGGTGGCCCTGTCTTCGACAGCGATCGTGACGAAGCTGCTTGGCGATCGGGGCGAGACCAACTCGGAGGTCGGCCAAGGGAGCGTGGGACTCCTCATCTTCCAGGACCTCGCAGTCATTCTCATGGTGCTCCTGGTGCCCGCACTCGGTGGCGAGGCGGCGAGCCCACTGGAGGTCGCCACGGCCCTTGGGACGGCGGCAGCCATCATCCTGTTCGTCCTCGTTGTCGCGCGTCGCGTGCTGCCGCCGTTGCTGGAACACGTCGCCCGAACGTGTTCATCAGAGCTGTTCCTGCTAACGGTGATCGCGATTTGCTTCGGAACGGCATACGCAGTTGGGCTCGCAGGTGTCTCTGTCGCACTGGGCGCATTCCTAGCAGGACTCGTGGTCAGCCAGAGCCGGTTCTCCGAACACGCGCTGTCGGAGATCCTCCCGCTCCAGATTCTGTTCTCCGCCGTCTTCTTCGTGTCGGTCGGGCTTCTGCTCGACCTGTCGTTCGTGGTCGAAAACCTGGGGCTGGTCTTGGGTGCCCTTGCCGTGATGGCTCTCATCAAGCTGGCGACCACCTTCGTTGCCATCCGCGCCGTCGGACGCGCAACGCCAGCTGCCGCCGCGACCGCGCTGTGGCTCGCGCAGGTAGGCGAATTCTCGTTCGTGCTGGAGAGATCGGGTCGCGAGGTTGGCCTGGCCCCGCTCGGAATGCCGGAGGTCGGCGCCCCGCTCTTTATCGCGGCAACGGTCGTGTCGATGGCGCTGACGCCGGTGGCAGTGCCCTACGCGGGGAGACTCGCCCGGATGCTCCAGCACCGGACGTCCACCTCTGCCGATTCGGGGCTACAGGCTACTGAGGCGACTACCGATCATGTTTCGAACCTCGAGAACCACGTCATCGTGGCGGGCTATGGCGACGGCGCTCGCAAGCTGGTCCATATCCTCCGTGGGTCGGGCGTTCCGTTTGCGATCGTGACCCTCTCACCCGACGGCGCTCGTGAGGCCGAGGCAGAAGGGCTTCACGTGCTCCGGGGCGACTACGCGAAGCAGCACATCCTGGAGGCCGTCGGTCTCCATCGGGCCAAGCTCCTCGTCATTCCCGACGACGCTCCTGGCATGGCTCACCGCGTCGTGTCGGTGGCCCGAGCGCTCGCGCCGACAATACGGATCGTGGCCTGCGTGCCCTCGCTGCACGACGCTGAGGAACTCGTCGAGGTCGGTGCCGACCGAGCCATCGCCACAGAGTTCGAAGCCATCGTCGGGCTCTTCGACGACATTCTCCGTCGCTACCAGGTTGAGCCCGAGGAGATCCTCCGTCACGAAGAAGCCCTGAGGCGCGGCAGCTACGAAGCCTTCGACCCCGAGGCGATGCAGACGCCTGCCGTCGAGTGCGAACTCGACGACGACTGCTTCTCAACCCGGACCGTCACCATTCGGCCTGGGACGGTCGCCAGCGGCACCACGCTCGCAGAGCTTGAGCTGGATCAACGGCTCATCCACGTCATCGAGATCCAACGCGGCGACGAGACCATCCGAGAACCGAAGGGCGACCTCCAGCTCGACGAGGGCGATGAGGTCTTGCTGGCAGGCCCGCCGCAAGCCTTCATCGACTCGGCGGACTTGTTTCGCATGTCCGACGCCAGCGGGCTCCCGACGTCCTGATGCATCCGGGCAACGCGCCCCGACTGCATATGTCCTCGCTCGTCACTCCCGACTCGAAGCCCGTCACCACCTGCGCTGGCCTCGATCGTACCCATGAGGTTGTCCCGAGCGCCAGCGGGTACAAGCAGCGCGTCAAGACGCGGTGACCCGAAGGTTGTCGCGGATCGGCCCCTGACCGAGAAGCGATGTTGTAGCCTCTCGCGCTCTGAACCGTGGCTGACTTCTCCGTCTTCGCTGGTCTCCCAACATTCACAACCCAGCCTCCGGATTCCGACGCGCTGGCGGTCGCCCTTCGCCGGCTCGGGCGAAAGGTCGAGGATATCGGTCCCGACGGATACCATCGGCATGTGATGGCGGGCGCCGTCGATGAACCGACCGGACGCGTGGTCTACATCGAGGAACGCGTCGAGCCAGAGCCGCACGGCCTCGTCGATGTAACGCTGCGCGTGCACCGACTCGACGCCGATGGCACCGAGCGTGTCGCTGACTTGGAGACGTACAACCCCTACTTCGGGGCGACCGTCCGTCTACTCCGCTAGTTCGGAGGAGCGGCCCTCCTCATCTACGATGAGAAGCACGACACGTACGCGGCCCGGGTCGACG
>JBCDLV010000259.1:0-5074 GCA_038744895.1 Bacteroidota bacterium
CCGCAACACCATCGAGCACAGCCTCGCCGTCGGCAACCAGATCGCCGGCATCATGCTGGAACTGCGCACCACGCAGACGCTCGTGCAGCACAACGTGGTCGCCGAGACCCGCTGGCGCGCGTGGAGCGGTGCGGGCATTCTATCTCAGGCCGCGAGCCGAAACGCGTACCTCCACAACACGCTCGTCGCCAACGAGGGCACGGGGCTGTGGCTGCGCCTCGACCCGGACCGACGCGCCGACGATGGCTCGAACACGGTCCTCAACAACCGAATCGTTGGCAACGCCGCCAGCGGGGAGGAGGCGCGCGAGGTCTCCGTCGAGGGGACCACGCTGGCGCACGTGCGCTCCAACACCTTCGACGGCAACCTGTACGGTGTCGTGGGAGGCGACCTGCTTCGCTCGACGTTCTACCTCTTTCCCGTCCCCGGCGAGGTCGCGGGCTTTCGCAGTGACGACCTGGACGGCTGGCGCCGCCTCGTCGAGGGCGACCGTGGGGCCCGGCTGGCGACGTCAGGACAACGGGTCAACGCCGCACCGCTCCGACGGCTGATGGTCGGCGCGCAGCGCACGCAGCCTCTCTTCGCCGACCGCCCGGGCGCCGACATGGCCCGCGTCCGCGCCAGCGGGAACTGGGCAGACGCCCCGCGCCCGAACCGCCCCCTCTGATCTGGACCGAGCCTTCCGCTCCCTGCCCATGGAGATCCGCACCCCCGACGTCCAACTGAACCTGTCACGCGACGGCATCGCATCTGGCGACGGATTCGCCGACGCTGGAATGGAAACGGTCCTCCTGCCCTCGAATCAACCGTTCTCGGCGTCTCGCCAGCTGGCGTCTGCTCATGCGACCCAGCACGCGCGTCGTCGCTTGTGGAACGCTGGCGCCATCGCAATGGCGGAGGCCGCCGCGCTTGCGGTCGCGCTCCTCGCGGCCGGCCTGCTGCGGCAATGGGTGACCGGCGGGTCGGAATCGGTGATCGGCTACGCGTGGGCCGTGATCCCGGTCTACACCGCTGGCGCCTGGATCGCATCGCTGTTGCCGGGGTGGGGGCTCGGCGCCGTGGAAGAGCTGAGACGTGTGGTGCTCGTGCTCGGCGCGTCGTTGGCTGTGACTGGCGTGGCGCTCTGGCTTGGCAACACCAACCTCCCTGGCGAGACGCCGTCGAGCCGCCTGACGCTTGGCCTGGCGTCCCTGCTGGCGGTAGGCATTGTCCCCGCGTCGCGGTGGTGGGTCAAGGCCACGCTCACACGTCGAGACCAGTGGGGTGTCTCGGCCGTCGTCTACGGCGCCGGTGTGATGGGCGCGCGCATCGTGCGCCAGCTGCAGGAGGAGCGTGGCATCGGCTACACGCCGCTGGCGGTCTTCAGCGACGACCCTGAGGACTGGGGCGGCTACCTCGACACGATCCCCATCCTGGGCGACACCTCGCGTGTCGTGCCGGAGGCGTCGGTGGCATTCCTCGCACTCCCGGAGGCCGAGCGGTCTCGGCAAATCGATGTGCTCGAAGGGCCGCTGTCGTGCTACCGAACCGTCGTGGTGGTGCCCGACCTGTTCGAGGCCCCCAGCCTGTGGGTCACGCCGCGCGACTTCGCGGGCGTCCTGGGCCTGGAGCTGTCGTCCACACTCACGCGGCGGCTGCCCCGGCTCGTCAAGCGTGTCGTGGACCTCGCGGCTGTCGTCGGAACGGCCCTGTTCTGGGCTCCTGTGGTGGGACTGCTGGCGCTCTGGGTCTGGCTCGGCGACCGCGCCAGCCCGTTCTATGGGCAGAAGCGCATCGGCGAGGACGGTAAGACGTTCACGGCATGGAAGCTGCGGACGATGGTGCCCGACGCCGATGTAGTCCTCCAGAAGGCACTCGACGACGACCCGGAGCTGCGGGCGGAGTGGGAGCAGTTCTTCAAGCTAGAGAGCGACCCCAGAATTACGACCGCCGGCCGGCTCCTCCGAAGGACCAGCCTCGACGAGCTTCCTCAGCTCATCAACGTTCTCAAAGGCGAGATGTCGCTGGTCGGTCCGCGTCCGCTGCCGGCGTACCATCACGGCGAGTTGGCGGAGCGTGTGCGCATCCTGCGCGAGCGTGTCAAGCCGGGCATCACGGGCCTGTGGCAGGTCTCCGGCCGCAGCGATTCGGGTAACGCCGGAATGGAGCGCTGGGACCCGTACTACGTGCGCAACTGGTCGCTCTGGCTCGACGCCGTCATCCTCGTGCGGACCGTTCGCGTGGTCGTCCGCGGCTCCGGGGCCTACTGACAGCAAAGCGGGTTCTCCACCCGCTGGCGGCTAATTCCGATGGCGTTCTCGATTGTCCGCAGGAAGCCGCGGCCTACGCGTTCGCGGCGAGCGCGACTGGGGGCGTGCCCTGAGCGGCCAGGCCGGAGCGCTGAAGCCAGAACACCAGCACGTCGTCTGCGAAGTTGGGTGACTGGCTGCGCTGGAGCAGCCACGAGAGCAGCGAGTGCACGGGCTGCTCCGAGTCGAGCGCGTTCTGCGCTGCGAGAGAGACACCAGCCTCGCCCATCATGGTGCCGCTCCGGGACACCTGCTCGTTGAGCCCGTCCGTGTAGCACAGCAGCGCGGAGCCCGGGGGGATGTCGAGTGAACGGTCCTCGTACGTCGTCTGCGGGTCGAGACCGAGAATTAGGTCGGAGTGCTCGACCAGCCCAGGCCCATCTGGCGTGACCAAGATCGGCCGGCAGTGCCCGGCGTTCGAGAACACGATGCGGTCGTTCTGAGGCTCCCACCGGATGAGGAGGAGAGAGGCGAACGTCTCCTCCAGGACGGCGTCCTGAATGAGCATCTCGTTCACCCGCGTCATCAGCTTGGCAGGGCTCACCGTCTCGCGGAGCATCGCGTGGATGGTGCTCCGGATGTACGACAGGAAGCTGAAGGCGTAGAACTTGGCCTGGAGCCCCTTGCCCATGATGTCGCCGACGGTGAACAGGTAGGATCCGTCGTCGGCGCGTGTCCAGTCGAACAGGTCCCCGCCGCCGTCCTCTTTGGGGCGCGAGAAGAACACCGTCCGGTAGCCCTCTTCGACGGGCATCGAGCGGGGGAGGAGCCGGTCGGAGAAGTCCTTGCCGATCTTCGAGTTGAGCTTCGATTGGTAGAGCTGGCTGCGCTGGACGATCTGCCCGATCCGCGTGATCAGCCGGTCCACGTCGAACGGCTTGGTCAGGTAGTCGTCGATGCCTTTGCGCAGTCCCTTCTGGCGGCTGAGGTCGTCCGATTTGGCCGTTAGGAAGATGAAGGGGATGGCCTCCAGCGCTGGGTCGCTGCGGAGCGCCGCCAGCAGGGCGAACCCGTCCATGACGGGCATCATGATGTCGCTGACGATCAGGTCCGGTGGCCGCGCCTCGGCGGCCTCCAGGGCCCGCTGCCCGTTTTCGGCGACGGCGACGTCGTAGACCTTGCCGAGCCGATACTCGAGCAGCCGCCGAAGCGTCTTGTTGTCCTCGACGATGAGGATATGGGGACGCGAGCTCACGGGGATGGGGACGGGGATACGGGGGACGGAGACTGAGACACGGTCGCAACGGAGAGCGACTCGTCGCACGCCGACGGCGAGTTGGGCGCGTTCGCGGCGATGTCGACCGGTCGGAAGAGAGGGGCGAGGTTGCCGCCAGCGGGGTCCCGAAGCGACCAGGCGACGCGCTGGCGAGAGCCTTGGGTGGCAGGCTTGAAGGACAGATCCTCGGCACACGTCACCAGCATCAGCAGGCCGCGTCCTCGCTCGGAGGGGGCAGGGGCGCTGAGGATGGCCTTCTGCTCCTCGATCTGGCGGGCGAAGTCGAAACCGGAGGACGAGTCCTCGATGACGCACCGCACCACGTCTCCCTGGATCTCGATACCGATTCTGATCTCGCGATCCTCGTGGTAGGCCGCATGTTGGATCAGGTTGGCGACCCACTCGTGCGTCATCAGCCGGAAAACGTGCAGCCCGTCGTCCCCGAGGACATCATCGAACGTGCCATCGGCGTCCCACCCGTCGAACAAGGCGTGGACGCGGTCGATCGCGCGGTCGAAGTCCCTGAGGATGAGAGTGGGCATGCAGCCGATGTGTGCCGGGAGGGGCCTGGCAAAGGGCGGTGCCGGTGGCCTTACGCGGTGCCGGTGGGGCGCTGCGAGACCTGCTCGGCGGTGCCCGAAGGGGCGTTCTTGTGAGCCTCCAGGGCGGCCTCGACGGTCGGGAACTGACGGAACACCTTGTAGGTGCGGGTCAGCTGAACGACCACCTGCACGGGTCGGCTCACAGAAGCGAACACGACCTGGCCGCCCGCTGGCGTCAGCTGGCGGTAGAGCGAGAAGATGACGCCGAGGCCGGTCGAGTCGAGGATGCCCGTGCCCGAGAAGTCGAGCACGTAGTAGCGGACGCCCTGGCGGGCGTGCTCCTGACAGGCCGCCTTGAACTCGGCGGCGTTGCGGAAGTCGAGGGCCTTGCCGACACGGACAACGGTCGCCGTAGCGGAGGCCTTTTGGAAGGTGAAGCTCATGGGTGAGCCCAGAGGGCGGGGGAGTACGCGGAGTGGGCCGGTCTAGCCGGGACACCGGACTCTGTGACAGATATCATACCACAGGGCCCGGAGAGGCGAGACGTTGTGTCACGGGCGTGCGACACGGTGCGAAATCAAAGGGCTGAGGCGTTGTAGGGGAGGCCAGGCGACCTGGACGCCCCATCCGGTATCGGCGGATCGGGCAGATCTGTAACCTGACCGGGCAGATCGACCCTCTAACAGGCGCTGTCGAACGCCCCTAGCTTCCAGCTGTGACCCTCTCTCGTGCCCTGCTGCCGGTCCTCGTCATGGTGCTCGTCGCCGGGTGCACGAGGCGTCCCCAGTCAGGGTTGCCTCCTGGCGTCGAGGCAGAGGACTTGCCGGAGTCCGAGAGTTGGAACGTGCAGCTCCGAACCACGCTGGACGGAACGTCCCAGTCCGAGATCGAGTCCCCCTACCTGGCGCGGTTCACGGGCGACTCCTCCTACGTGTACCTCGGCCCACCACCCGGTGACACGCTGGCGGCTGTCGTCGCGTTGAGGCTCTTCGACGACGAAGGGCAGCCGCGCGGACAGATCCAGGCGC
>JBCDLV010000260.1:0-5057 GCA_038744895.1 Bacteroidota bacterium
GCCGTAGGAGTAGAACCGGTAGCCCTCGCGAACGGCATGCTGGTACGCCTCCAGGACGGCCTCGCGCCCGCCGAACGTCGCCGTCAAGACCAGGAGCGACGACTTGGGCAGGTGGAAGTTGGTCAGCAGCCCATCGACGGCGCGGAAGCGGTAGCCCGGCACGACGGTCAGGTCGGTCGGCCCCGCCACGGCGTGGAACCGGCCGTCGGCGTCTGCCGAGGTCTCCAAGGCCCGCGTCGACGTGGTGCCCACCGCGATGACGCGTCCGCCCCGCTGGCGCGCAGCGTTGAGGGCGTCGGCCGTCTGCGGCGTCACCTCGATGGTCTCGGCGGCGACGCGATGGTCCCGCAGGTCATCGGCGCGGACAGGCTCGAAGGTGCCGTAGCCGACGTGCAGCGTGACGTGCTCGACGGTAGCCCGCCGTCGGAGGGCGCCGAGGGTCTCCGGCGTGAAGTGGAGGCCTGCCGTGGGAGCGGCGACCGCGCCCCGCTGGCGGGCGAACACCGTCTGGTACCGCTCCCGGTCGGAGGCATCGGCATCGCGGTCGACGTAGTGTGGCAGCGGCATCCGCCCGACGGCGTCGATGGCGTCGCGCTCGTCGGCCTCGCTCATCGGGGCGCCGTCTCGGAGCAGGCGCACCTGCCGGCGCCCGGTCTCTTCGTTCACGCCCTCGATGCGCACCGCCAGCGGGTCAGTCAGGAGGACCTGGGCACCTGTCCTAAGCTTGCGACCCGGTTTAGCGAGCGCCGTCCACGTCCCGTCGGCGGCGCGGTCGATCAGGAAGACCTCGGCCTTGCCGCCCGTCGGCCGCTTGCCGACCAGCCGCACCGGGACCACGCGCGTGTCGTTGAGCACGACGGCGTCGTCCGGCCGGACGTACTCGACCAGGTCTTCGAACCGGCGATCCTCGATGGCCCCGCTGGCGCGGTCCAGGACGAGCATCCGCGAGCCGTCGCGGCGCTCGGCCGGACGCTGGGCGATCTGGTCCGGCGGCAGGTCGAAGTCGTAGGCGGAGAGGGAGGCGGGCAATGGGGAGATGGGAACTGGCAGAGGATCGAACGCTCTGCCCAGTTCCCGTTTCCCCGTCCCTGGGTTCCCCTAGAGCTGAGCGGCGCGGCGGCGGACGGAAGCGAACTGGCGGTCGTTCATCCGGAGGCCACGGCCGTCGTATCGGCGCGCCATCTCGCGGACTGTCCGCATCCGGTCGGACGAGTACGGGTGCGTGCGGAAGAGGGCGACGCCTCCTCGACGCTCCTGGCTGGCGAGCCGTTCGAGCAGGTCGGCGAGGCCGTCGGGGTCGTAGCCCGCGCTGGCCATGATCTCGACGCCGAGGCGGTCAGCCTCGCGCTCATCGCGGCGCGAGAACGAGGCGAAGGCGCCCTGGGCCGCCACCTGCGCGGCGATTCCCTCGACGCCTCCCCCCACGCCCACAGCACCCGCCAGCACGTTGACCTCCTGCGCAGCCGATAGGCGCTGCGTGCCGTGCCGCGCGATGCCGTGCGCGATCTCGTGCGCGATGGCACCTGCCAACTCACTCGCGCTGCCGACGCGTTCGATCAGGCCCGTGTTGATGTAGACGAGGCCACCGGGCGCGTTGAACGCGTTGATCGCATCGTCGCGGACCACGTAGAAGCGCCACGGCAGGTTCGCGTAGGTCGTCTGCCGCACCATCGCCTGCCCGATGGCATTGACGTAGTTGTTCAGCGTCCGGTCGTTCGTGAGCGGGAGCTGGCGCGCGAACTGCGCCTCCAGCTGGCGGCCGGCCTCCCACTCGTCCTCGACGGAGTAGTAGTTGGCGCCGCCCAGGGTGGCACAGGACGAAAGGGCCGCTGCGGCGAGAACCGCCAGCGGGAGGCAGAGTCGGGACGTCATGGCGTCGATGTGGTGGGGTCGGTGAACGCACCCGCCCGACCGGGGCGTTCCTCGGGGTAGCCGCGCCAGCCGCGTTTCAGGTCACGCCCCGCGGCCGACCGCGGCCGGCGACAGCCGCCTCTCCCCTGTCTTCAAGGCCGCGGACCCGCTGGCGACAGCGACGAACAGGCACCAGACGATGAGCGTGCCCAGCGCCCATGCGATCGGGTTCTCACGCTCCGGCCACTCCCACGCGGTCGCCATCGCGGCGATCATACCTGCGATGCACCCGACGTTGTACACGGCCGACACCCACCAGAACCCGCTCCCGTGCACACGGCGGCCGCGAAGCTCTCGCCAGTACCGTACCGCAAGCCACACGCCGCCAGCAGCCCACGCGGCGAGGCCACCAGCCAGGCCGATCTCAGGGGCGCTCCCGAGGTCAGCGACGGTCACGACGAGCGCCAGCAGAAACGGCAGTGCGACGAGGCCAATGAGGAGCGCACCGAACGTCAGCACGGCCAGGCGTCTCTGCGTCATCAGAAGTCGAGGCCGACCGAGAAGTAGAGGCGGGCGTCGCCGAACTGGCGACCGTCGAAGGGCCAGCCCCAGTCGACGCGAACCGGGTATCCGAGCACGAGCGTTCGCAGCCCGATGCCCGTTCCGAGCAGCACGTCGTCGAGGACGCGCTCTTCGAGGGGCTCCGTCTCCGGGTCACCGTCGTCGTCGATCAGGCGAGTGCGCCAGACGTCGAGCCCGCCGTCGGCGATGACGCCAGCATCGGCAAACAGAACCGTCTGCACGTTGTAGAGCGGCGCCAGCGGGATCGGCCCCGGCAGGATGGCGGCGATGAGCGGAACCCGGGCCTCCAGGTTGACGAGCGCGAAGCGGTCGCCGGCGGCCTCGTTGAAGCCGAAGCCGCGGGCCGGAAGTACGGGCGTGGCAAAGATGAAGTCGTCGGGGTTCTCCACCGGCAGGCTCTCGAACTCCGTCTGGACCCAGTTCTGCACGCCCGCCGCGTAGAACCGCTGCGGGTCCGGACCGAGGCTAAACCCTGCCGACCCGCGGAGCGCGAGCGCGTAGCGCGGACCGAGCGACCAGTAGCGCCGGCCGTCGGCGAGAGCGGTCAGGAAGAAGGCATCCGGCCCGGTGGCCGCCGACAGGCTGGAAGCCCAGCGCGTACCCGACTGGGGCCCGAGGAAGCCCGGCACCGTCCGGTCGACGGTGTAGGTCACGCGCGGGATGGCGAAGGACCGGACACGGGGCCGCTCGCCCAGGTTGGACAGGTCCGCCAAAGCCACGCCGAGCAGCCCGACCTCCGCCTCGACGCGGCGGAACTTGTCGAGCGGGTACTCCGCACCGGCCACCAGGCCGTAGTTGCGGTAGCGGTAGATCGTACCACCCGACACATCCCGCAGCTGGCGCGCGAGGTGGTAGCCCTCGACCGAGTAGTCCATCCGGCGCGGACGGTAGTCGTAGGAGAGGACGTAGTCGGCGTTTCGGAGATCGAGAACGAGGTTCGTCGCCAGCCCGATGCGGTGGTGGCCCAGCATGTCCGAGAACAGCATCTGGGTGACGCTCTGGACACCGTAGAGCGTGTTGTAGCTGCCTGCGGCATAGACGAGGTCGGGCGTGAACCGCAGCTTGTAGGGCCGCGCCAGCAGGGCCCCCGTCGAGTCTCGGTTGAGCGCCGGGCGGAACGGGTCCTCTGGCAGTGGCTCGTCGCGGCGTCCGTCGTCGAAGGCGTCCGAGAACCGGTAGTCGCGGATGTCGACGCGCGGCCCGCGGCTGGGGTCGGCCGGGTCCAGGGCGAGCGTGTCGGCAGACGCCAGCAGGTTGCGCGGCATCGCATCTAGGGCGGCCAGGATGGAGTCGGCCAGGGCGAGGTCCTCGGCAGTCGGCGGGCCCGAGCGGCGCGGCGGAGGCGCCGGTGGCCGTCCGTCGGCGGCGTCGCGCAGGATGGGGTTGCGCTCACGGGTGGCGTCCGACGCCAGCTGGAGCGCGGGCGCGGGCTGGGCGGTCCCGGTGCGTCGCTGGGCCCAGATGGTGGGCGTCAGCTCGGGACCCAGATCGTCGCGGCCGAACGGGTCGCGCAGGAAGAACACGCTGGGGGCTCCGTCGTGGAGCGACAGGAAGACCGCGCGGCGCCCATCCGCAGACAGCGAGACGTCGATGACGCCCGTCTGGAGGTTGGTCAGCGGGCGAGGTGTGCCCTCCTCCAGCGCGTACAGGTTGGGGATGCCGTTGCGGTCGCTCACGAACAGGATGCGCTCGCCGCCGTCGGGCGTGGCTGCCAGCGCCGCGTGCGAGTCGTCCCAGACCTCGTCGTCGGTCAGGCGCTCCAGCGCCGCCAGCGTGTCCAGTCGCACGCGGTACAGGTCGAACTGGCCGCGCCCCAGCTGGCGCGCGTCGAAGGTGCCCGCCTCAGCGGCAACGGACGTGGCCATGCCGAGGTCGAGGGCATCGCCGCGGTCCGAGTGGAACACGATGGACTGGCCGTCCGGCGCCCAGGCCGGTGCGTGGTCCGAGAAGAGGTCGCGCGTCAGGTTGGCGACAGCCTTCGTCTCCAGGTCCACGACGTACAGGTCGGAGTGGGCGCCCGCGGTGCCCTCGAACGCGATGCGCTGACCGTCGGGGCTCCACGCCACCGACACGATGGCGTCCACGCCGACAGGGCGGATCTCCTCCACGGCCCCGCTAGCGACCTCCACCATCGCGATGGCGTCGCTCGGCCCGCTGGTGACCGCGACCGCCAAGCGCCGGCCGTCGGGGCTCCACGAGAGGCCGGGCGACAGGAGGCGGAGCGACTCGAATTGGCGGTTGTCCTGCCCATCGACCAGTCGGCGACGCTCACCGCGGCCGGCGGTCGGCGCCACGTAGACATCGAACAGGCCGTCCTCGGTGGCGACGTAGGCGACGCGGTCGCCCTGCGGCGAGAGGGCCGGGCTGGCGTGGTAGCCAGCGCCGCCCACCTCCCGGGTCGCCACCGCACGGGCGATGGCCTCGGTCTCCTCGCGTGCTGCAGCCTCGGGGTAGTAGACCGCGCGGAGCGTCCGCTTCCAGCGGTCCGATAGCTCGCGCAGGCCCAGCCCGGTGGCCCTCCGGAAGGCGCCCTCGACGCTCCGGCCCAGGCGCACGCGGTCCAGGATCTCGGTCACCTTCTCGCGTCCGTACTCCTCGGCGACGAAGTCCCACACGCCCTGGCC
>JBCDLV010000261.1:0-5047 GCA_038744895.1 Bacteroidota bacterium
ATGCGGCGGTGGGTCTCGTCGAACCACGCGTTCGCGAAGGCGCCCAGGGACGACGCCTCGGACTGCGCCTCGAAGGCCGCGCGCAGCAGAGGCCCCAGCACCGGCGCAGGCTTCCCGCGATGGCGCCGACGCTGGCCGTCCACGTCGGCCTCCAGTTCGAGGTGAGCATCCTCCAGGCCGTCCAGCATGTCCACGAGCGCCTCGAAGAGCTCCGCGTCGCTCATGTCATCGCGAATGCGGGGCGCGATCTCGGCTCGCCGCGTCTCCCAATCGATGCCATACAAGTCGAAGAACGCGTACTGCTCGGCCATGACCTGCCAGGCGTAGCCAAATACCTCCGTCGGGGTGGAGCCCAGGGGCGTTCCGCACGACGGCGGCACCTGCTCGATCCGGTCCAGCGTGTAGCGAGTGGCTTGCACGGGCCGGGCCGCGATTTGGACCGTCTCGCCATCGCGCGCGAACACGCGGGCCCAAGAGCTGAGCGCCTCCGCCGTCTGCGGCGGCCCCGCCACGCAGCCGATGGCACTGATATCGTATCCGACCGCGCCATTGGGGCCGATCTCGAACACCCAGCCGTAGCCTCTAGACTGCCAGACCCCCTGCAGAGCTGGCGCGACACGATCGTCGGACACGGACGGGGACCACGTCTGGGCGCAGGGTGCGAGCGCACTCCCTGCGGCGAGGCAGACGGTCATCAGGAGTCGGTTCATGGGTACGGGAGGGATGGATAAATCAAGAGAGAACCCCCCAGCGGAAACGGACACTTATCGGCGCCGGACCGACGAAATCCGGCGCGGACGAGCCCGGCCACCGCCGAATAGCGCTGGCACTCCGGTCACTGGCCCGCCACACGGAGGATCCACGTCGCGAGGGTGTCCGGAACCGATGGATCCATCTCTGCAGCGAGCGTCGCATACTCCTGTACGGACCCCGTCTCGGCCCGTTGGAAGACGTGGTTCAGCCCGTCTAGCGTGACGACGTCCCAGTCGGGGCTCGACGAGGCCGCCAGCGCATCGCGCATGGGCGTGACATTCTGGTCGGGCGGCACCTGCTGGTCGAGGCCGAGGTAGAGCGCGAGGGCGGGCACCTGGAGCGTGCTTACGACCTCCGCCGGGTCGATGGCGAGGAAGGTCCTGAACCACGCGTTGTAGCCGCCCATCTGCTGCGACACGATGAGGGGAATGACCTCTGGCGTGATGCCCAGCAGCGCGGCGTCCGCCTCGGGGAGGTCGCCGTACGCCTTCGCGAGCTTCGTCTCGATCTCGTCCCGTGACGCCTCGTCGATGTCGCCGCCAGCGGTGCCCGCTAGCGACACGAAGGCTGCGCGGAGGCGGTCCACGAAGATCTCGACGCCCGGCTCTGAGACTCCGGCGCCTGCGAGACCGAACCGGTTCTGCTCCATGACGATGTCGATACCGGACACAGCCGCGCCGCCGACCATCACGATGGCATTGATGGCGGGCTCAGCCCCTGCCGCGATGGGGGCGACCGTCCCGCCCTCGCTGTGGCCTACGATCCCGACCCATCGGACATCGTCGCGGGCGTCGAGGACGCGAGCAGCAGCAGCGGCATCATCGGCGTAGTCGAACGTGGTGACGTCTGCTGGACTGGGCCCGTCGGTGCTTTCGCCGATGCCACGCTCGTCGTAGCGGAGCGTCAGGATGCCCGCCTCGGTCAGCGCATGCGCGAGGTCGCGATAGAACCGATAGCCCACGGGAAATCCGGGAGAGTCCGGGCCGCCGTCGCGGTCTTGGAGCCCCGACCCGGACACGAGCACGACGGCTGGGAAGGGCCCGTCGCCAGCGGGAATCGCGACGGTGCCCGCCAGCGTGACGCCTTCGACGGATTCAAACGTGATGTCTTCCTCCGCGAACGCGGACTGAGACGAGGCGGACGGTGCGAGGGCTATGAGCAGGCCGATCAGGAGGGCACGCATGGAGATGAGGGGAGAGGATGCGGAGGGAAAAGAAGCCGGGCAGCGCCAGCGGGGCGGACGTGCGAGACGTGTCAGTCGGGATGGGTCGTGGTCGGGTCGAGGCCGGCCAGCGGCTGGATGACCAGGGGCGTGATGCCTTGCCACTCGCCGGCCACGCGGAAAGCGTAGAAGTAGGTGCCCGACGGCAGCGCCACCTCGACCTGCCACTGGCCATCGGCGTAGGTCGCGGGCTGGAGGCTGCGGTCGAAGAAGTCGCCGCTCAGGATGACCCCGCTGGCGTCCTCGGGCGCATCGAGCGTGAGGGTGACGCGCTCACCGCGGTGCCGCCGGATGAGCCACCGTCGGTCCGGGTCGATGAGGAGCGCGTCTACGCTCGCCGCCAGCGGTGGCAGCGGAGCCCGGCCGCTCGGGCCGCGGAGCGGAATCGTCACGCGGGTGGTGTCGCCCGCGGCGACCACGTCGATGTCCACGTCCAGCAGGTACGGGAGGCCGTCCTGCACTTGCTCCAGCACGATGTCTGAGCCCTCGACGCGGGCGCGCAGGTCCGGCACGCGGTCGTTCTCGACCCACGGATCCAGGAACGGACGGATATCGCGCCCCGCCACCATGCTCATCCCGTCGATGAACTCGTTCAGGCTGGCGGGCTCTCCGGGCGGAATCGATACGAACGCGCGGACGCCGGCGTCGAAGACCTCTTGTCCAACGGCGGTTTCGAGCATGTGGAAGACCCATGCGCCCTTGTCGTAGGAGACCCCTGCGTTGGAGAGGTCATCCGCCAGCCGGGCGCGGCCTTCGAAGTTGCCTGCGAAGTAGTTGTTGCGCTTCGTCTTCCAGAACAGGTCGGCGGCCTCGTCGCCGTAGGTCTCGCGCAGCAGGATGGACTCGGCGTAGGTCGCCAGGCCTTCGAGGAGGAAGTTGCGCGCCCGCCCGGTGGCCTCGGTCCAGGCGTGGGCGACCTCGTGGCCGAACAGGTCGCGCGGCTGCGGGAACGGCGACGACAGCACGGCGCCCCGGGTGTTGGCTGCGATCACGGTATTCGACCGGAAGGGCCAACTCGTGCAGGGGCGCGCCCGCTGCTGGACGACGGCGACCGAGCGGCCGGGCGGCGGTCCGAAGCGAGCGCTGAGCACGTCGACGGTCGCGGCGAAGACCTGGGCGAGCGTGTCCGGACGCGGCTCGAAGTCGGGCGTCCCGTAGACCGTCATCTGGTAGCTCCCCGCCTGGCGCCGGACGGGCACCCACCCGGCGTCGTAGAACAGCGACAGCGGCATCGCGGGGCCTTCGGACTGCGCGCGGACCGTCCGGATGCTGTCCGCGACGGACTCCGTCTGCGGGAGGTCGGTGGCGACCAGGACACGCTCGGGCGCTGTCACGGTCACCGTCGCGTCGGCCATCTCGTCGAAGTCGACGAAGGGGTACCAGTAGTACTGATTGCGGACGTGCCCGTAGTCGGCGAGGAAGCGCCCGGAGTTGACGCTGGTGGAGGGCTCGCGCGAGACATCCACCGAGTGACGCACGACAAGCTGGGACGTGTCGCCAGCGGGCAGGTCCACCCAGAGCTTGCCGCCGCTCTGGACATGCTCGACTGGTTGCCCGTTTACTTCAACGGCCTCGACCTCCGCTCTGTGGTTGAGCGCCAGCAGGAGCCCCTCAGGGCCTGCCGTCACGGAGAGGGTGTCCACCACGTCGAGCCCTTGGCCCGGCCGCAAGCCGACCGTCAGCCGGTGGCTGTGGATCTCTCCGTAGGCCTCGGGACCGAGCCGGTCCGAGAGGCGCCAGAGGCCGTCGGGCTGGCGCTCGGCGGTGTACAGCCCCGAGTAGTCGTCGGCGACGATCGTCTCATCGCCCGTGTTGCCGTAGAGGACCAATCCGCCGAGGAGGAGTGTGGCTTCGGTATCTCCGGTCCTAGAGAGAACCCGTACGGGCCCAGCCTCCCGCTGGCGTGCCCGAGAGGCGGCCCACTCGACCAGCTCGCGGCCGAGATCGAACGGGTACCACGCCGAGAACGCGGCGAGGGAGCTGTCTGCGAAGACACTGGAGACACGCTCCGCCAGCAGGTCAGGGGTAGCGGCTCCGCGTGTTGTGGGACTGCCTTCCGCTTGGGCAGCGACGGTCGCTCCTCCTGACGCGAGGCAGAGCGTAGCGGCGAGGGTGAGGATGCGAGCAGTCATCGTACTGAGGAATGGGGTGTGGTATGGAGTCTGTGCCGGTCCCGCGGAGTCCGTCTGGCAGGTCGCGAGCGACGCAGGCGAGGTGGTTCGCTCCGCTGGCGCGTGCTGCCCTACAGACTGGATGGATAGGCTGTCGTCGTGGGCTAGCGTCTCTGGGGTGCCGGTAGCCTTGAGCGCCGCATGAACGAGGCTGCGATGTTCCACGTCACCCCTGGGCGGAGTACCTGGCTGAGGAAGAAAAGCGGTGCTGCGCACTCGGCTCGGGACAGGGGAAGAGCGTCCTCGGGGTTGGTCGCGCGTTCCGATCCTGCATTGCGGGCGGCCTCAAAAAGGAGAGCCATGCAGGTGCTCGGTCCAGGACCATCCGCACGCTCCCTGGCGGTGCCGGTGCGCCGCATGTCGCGTCCAGCCCTCTCCATCTCTCGGGCTGCTCGTTCCATCTCCCGGGCGGTGCGTGCCATCTCGCGACCGGCACGTCGCATTCCAGCGGCCGACCGTCGGGCGTCGGCCTGCAGGCTGAGCGAGCAGCCGATACACCAGCTGTCGTCCCCCACACGCCCCACGACGACGGCCTGGCCGGCATCGACCAACTGGCGCTGGGCGTCTGTCAGGTCGGTTTGGATCGTCTGCAGGGTGAGCCGGTCCTGGTCCGTGACGAGGAGGACGCGCTGTGCAGCGGCAGGAAGCACGGTCAAAAGGACGAGCAGGGAGAGGAAGAGGCGGAGCATGAAAGGAGGGGGTGTGGTGCACCCATGCGCTTGGCAACGGGTGTGCCCAGTCCGCAACCCGCCGCGAATGCGCCCCATCGCGTGTCGAGGTGTGCATGGGCGCCCACCGATCGCGCGGCAGCGCACACCGCACGGGGTCCCTTGGAGCGCAGACCCATCCGAGCGACGCGTAGGCGAAGGCCACCGGGTTGGCCCCAGGGTTGCGAGCCGGC
>JBCDLV010000262.1:0-5044 GCA_038744895.1 Bacteroidota bacterium
CAA
This sequence comes from Bacteroidota bacterium, assembly GCA_038744895.1. Lineage (GTDB taxonomy): Bacteria > Bacteroidota > Rhodothermia > Rhodothermales > Rubricoccaceae > Rubrivirga. Next base: position 4 of record JBCDLV010000262.1, read on the forward strand.
TGCCTCGTCGAGCAGCGCCTCGTCTCCGCGTTCGGGAGACGTCTCCGATCGATAGCGGTCGTCCACGGAGTCGGCCCTGAACTTGAAGTGGACCGCCACCGCACCCGCAGCGAGTGCAGCCGCGCCGATCCCGAGGTCGACAAGCGTCCGCCGGGCCGTCGACCGCTCCGTAGGCAGCAAGGCCGATTCAGGCGATGCACCCGGCTCCGGCATCAGGATGAGCGTCGCCAGCGGGGCCTCTACCGAGACCCGCTGGCGCGCGCGTTGGTAGCCCTCCAGGTCGGCGATGAGGATGATCTCTTCGTCCGTAGGCACGTCCACGGTGAGAGGCGCGGTGCCCAGCGTGTCCCGCCGGCCGTCAGAATGCTCGCGGACGATGCGTGCGCGGATCGGCAGCGTCTCGACCCGAAGCCGTCGCGGCAGTTCGAGGCGCACCACGAGCGAGTCGCCCGCGCTCACCTCCACCGACTCGGACGACCGCCGGGGATTCCACGCCAGCAGATCGTCGACGAGTGCCACCTCCAGCAGTCCAGGCTCGACCAGCAGCCACTCGCCAGGCGCGCCCGCTGGCGTTCCGTCAACGATGACCCTTCCCTCGCCGCTCTCGACGAGGAGATGTGCCGGCTGGGCAGCCGTGGTAGCCGCCAGCAGGAACGCAAGCAGGGGAAGCCATTTCGTCATGGGCTCGCCTCGAACGCGATCACGTGGCGCGGCTCGACCAAGGCCACCAGGAGGCCGCCGCCGACGCCGAGGGCGCTCTTGACGCGCCCACGGAGCTGCCGTGACCAGACCTCCTCGCCGGTATCTCCGTCCAGGACGAGGAGTCGCCGATCCATCGTGCCGACCACCACCTGGCCGTCGACCCAACTGGGCGTCGCCGCGATGTTGCCATCCGAGAGGTGGCTCCAGTGCTCCTGCCCGGTCTCCAGGTCCAGCACCCGCGTCGTCCCGTCCGTAAACCCGACTGCGAGTCTTCCGGCTGCGATGGCGACCGGGGTCGCCCGAGTGCCCGGCGCCGGCGCAGAACGCCATACTGCCTCTCCCTCCTCCAGGCCGATACGCACCACGTGACCTCGCGTCGTCGTCACGACGAGGGCGCCCTCGCCGACGGTCGGCGTCGCGTAGATGGGCTCCTCCACGGAGACGGACCACCGGTCGTCGCCTGTGGCCGGGTCGATCCGCCGCACGTACCCTCGGTCGTCGGCCACGATCACATCCTCGGCGGCGGCCACCGGGGCTGCGTGGATCTGCGTACCTGTCGCGAGCGGGCGCTCCCACAGCACGTCCCCGCTGGCGATGTCGAGTCCTGCGAGGGTGCCGTTGAGGAGCGGCACCACGAGTCGCGTGCCGATGCGGACCACACCGCCGGAGGTCGGGCCACCTCGCCATCGCCAGATGCGTCGGCCGCGCTGCACGTCGTAGGCCTCGACGCCTCCGCCGCGCTCGGCCGTGGCGACGTACAGGATCTGCCCATTCTCCGATGTTGCGAGCTGTCCTTCGACGCTGTCTCCGAACTCTCCGACGCCTTCGGTATCGCCCGTCTCGCGGTCCAGCACGACCACTTCGCCCCGTCTCGTCCCGACGACCACGTACCGCGTCGTGATGAGCGGAGCACCTGGTCCGAACGCGCCCTGCGCATCCCGTTCCCAGGCCTCTGCGAGTGGCAGTGTGGGCGCCTGGGCGTCCGGCGGACCGAGCGACGAGCCGAGTTGGATCGACGTGCACCCGCTCACGGCGAGCGCCAGCAGGCAGGCGCCAGCGGTTGCCGTCCGGAGGTACTGGGGTCGACGGCTCACGCTAGAAGTCGAAGCCAAAGAAGAACTGGCCGAACGGCTGGCGGTCCTCCCAGACGAGCCCGTCGCTGAACCGGTAGCCGAGGTCGTAGCGCAGCACGATGGCGCCGAGAAGGTTCGCGCGCACCCCGACCCCGAAGGACCCCTTGGTCGTTCCCACGAGCAGGCTCTCGCCTACGTCGAGTCGCGAAAAGTCGGGGTCGAGGAAGACGTCGTTGTAGCCGTCGGTCCAGTTGTGCGCTGCGTCAACGAACAGCGCGCCCCGAAGGCCCGCGATGACGGGGAACAGCGGCGGGCGACGGGCGATCGGGAACCGAAGCTCATGGGACGTGAACCAGAGCTTGGACCCGCGAACCCTCAGAAAGGGGAACCCGCGTAGCGACCATGAGCCACCGATCAGGTTGAGGCGCGCGCGTCGTCCCACGTTGGCTCGTACGAGCCCCCAGGATGCGAACGTGACGCCATCTGACAGGCGGAGGTAATTGCGGACATCCGCCCCGACAGAGAAGTAGTTCTCGTTCGACAGCCAGATGTCCGTCGAGTATCCGACGCTGAGGTTCGCCCGGAACCCCTGGGCGGGTCCCCACGCGCTGTACAGCGCATGATCCTCGACGAAGGTGATCGTGTTCGACAGGATCGCCGTGCGCAGCGTATCGAAGGACGAAGGGCCACCGGTTCCCGACCGCAGTAGGCCCGTCTTCGATCCCACCCCGAAAGACGTCTCTACGTCGATGCGGCGGAACAGAGAGAGCGGGTAACTCACGAGGCCGAGGCCTCCGATCGTCTGCTCGTAGGACGGAATCCGAGACGGCTGCTGCGGGTCGGTCCGGTCGAACCGAGGTCCCGCGAGGCGGAAGGCGCCGTAGCCGAAGTTGGCCCGCCGACCGAGGTGGAGCCGCGTCACGGCCACGTTGAGGCCGTCGAGGAACGAGCGCCCCGTCACGAACGAGTTCGTCGAGTAGGCCGTGACGTAGAAACGGTCGTTGCCCAGCAGGTCCGAGAACGACACGGTCGCGCCGCCCGCTTGCGCGCTGGCGGTCGTCGTCGTGGTAAACCCGCCCTGGGCGATGTCGAGCTGGTACCGGCGCGTGTAGGGCTCCGCACGGGCGCCCTCCACGTCGTAGCGGTCGTACGTCCAGGGCTCCGTCACCGCTGGCGTGCCCGCCTGCACAACGCGCTGCGGCGCTGCCACCAGCGAATCGAGGTCGAGGGCGCGGACAGTGAAGCGGAAGTCCTCGAAAGAGGCGAACACGAGGGTCGTGTCGCTGGCCCACACCGGATCGAAGGCCGCGCTTGTGAACCGCGTCAGCTGGCGAAGCTCGACGCCCTCGACCTCTCCTTCGAGCACCTCCATCAGCGGACCAGGCGCTGCCGCATCCGCCAGCAGGTTCGGGCTGGGCTGGAGGTTCGCGACCCAGAGGTCCTGCGCGCTGAACTTGCCATCCTCCTCCCGGCGGGCACTCGCGAACGCGACGCGATCGCCAGCGGGGCTCCACCGCGGCGAGATGTCGACGTGGTCGCCAGCCGTCAGGTGGCGTATCTCCCCGCTGGCGATGTCGAGCGTGAACAGGTTCTGGGCGCCGTCGGCGCCGCCAGCGGTCCGGTCGGAGGCGAACACGAGCGTCGTGCCGTCGGGGCTCAAGTCCGGGCCTCGGTCGTTGTAGGCGTCCCTCGTGAGCTGGCGCAGGCTGCTTTCCGCCTGGTCGTAGAGGTAGAGGTCGGCCTGGCCGCCGCGGTCGATGCCGACGAAGGCGATGTGCTCGGCGCTCGCGTCGATGGTCGGCGAGTAGATGGCGACGAGTTCGTCGAAGCCGAGCATCGCCAGCCGGTCACCGCTGGCGAGGTCGATCAGGTGGATGACGTCGGTGGCGCCGCGCTTCGAGACGAACGCTAGCACGCCGTCGTCGGACACGTCCATCCGACTGTCGAACAGGTGGAAGGCCTCGAAGTCGAGGCTGCGCTCGCCCTCGATCACGGTTCGAGGATTGCCAACGGGTCGCAGGTCGTCGTCGACCTGCTGCGCCAAGATCGAGGAGTAGCCGCCTCGGTTGGCGTAGAACAGGATCTCGCGGTGCCCGTCCTCGCGCGTCCAGATGACGGGCTTCGCGTTGAACCCGCGCGCCGCGATGGGCTGGGTGGTCAGAGACGCGATGTCGGCGCCGACCAGCTTGGGCTCGTACTGATCTCGAATCCACCGGTCGAAGCGGTCAGACACAACGTCGCTGTCTTCGCCGAGCACGATCTCGATGACAGCCCCGAAGTCGACATCGCGCCATGCCTCCTCGATCAGTCCCAGCAGACGCTCCTCGCCGTACGTCTCCGCCACGAATCGGCAGAAGGCCTCGCCCTCCTTGTACATCACGTAGGTGCCGCGGATACGGTCCATGTCGTGGACCGGCACGAAGAAGTTTGACGCGACCGCGTCGCGCATAATCATCTCGTGCTGAAAGTCGGGCTCGCCGCTCCAGTACTCCGCGATGCCCTCTGTGAACCACAGCGGCAGAAATTGATCTGTCGGCCGCCGGTGATCTCGCAGGACGCGCGCCAGCTTGTTGTACGTGAACACGTGCACCAGCTCATGGCGGATCACCCGGGTGAACCGTCCCAGGTCGCCGTCGGCCGGGATCACCACGCGCCCCTTGAGGAACTCGAAGAACCCCCCCACCCCGTCTGGGATGAACCCGGGCGTCACGTTGGTCTGCTTGAAGTGGAGGTTGGTCGCGTAGAAAATGAGCGGGACGCGATGGTTCAGCGAGAGATCGAACCGCGTTTCCAGGTCGGCATAGGATTCCTCGGCCGTCTGCGCACCGATGGCCGCGAGGTCCTCGGCCTCCGGGTAGTAGTACACGTCGAAGTGCTCCGTTCGCAGGACGTGCCAATCGAAACCGTCGTACTGGATCTTATTGCGCCCAAACCCCTGCGCGTGGGCCGTCGCTGCCAGCCCGAGCAAGGCACACAGGACGGTGAGGAATCGAGCCGCTGGGGTCAGGGTCATGGCGTCCGTCTGCCGGTGGATGCGGCAGAGTCGGACGCTAGGCACATCCTGCCCGCTGGCGCAAGGGCAGAAGCTCGGACCGTAGTGGCCTCTGTCGGCTCGCTACGCCAAGGTTTTCTTCAGCGCCTGGATCGTGTCGACCGGCGTTGGATCGACCCGCTTGCGCATGGCGAGCCAGAACGAGGTCGCATCGCCCAGTTGGATAAGCGACAGCATCCGGTCGAGCCGGGATGCCCCCTCGGACCAGACCTCC
>JBCDLV010000263.1:0-5029 GCA_038744895.1 Bacteroidota bacterium
GAGGAGGAGAACGACGAGAAGGGAAAGCCGCATGAGACTGGGTCTGAAGAGACGCACAGTGTATCGAGGCTCGGGAGGCCATTCGGGCGGAAATCGACAACCGGGGGATTTCGCACGACGAGCGGCGGACGTCTGCGGCGGACCGTCTCGCCAGCGGGCAGGACGGCCTTCCGCGAACGCCGGCCGGGGTCCCGTGGCTTGCCAGGCACACGGTGGCGGATGTGCCTAGACGTGGTGCGTGTTGCGTAGGCAGAATGGGAGCTCACCCAACACGAACCACGCAACACACGACGACCTCTCAGACTCGGCGTGACGCAACGCTAGGTTCTGACGACTCGTCCTGCACGGCCATGCCCTCCGTTCTCGCCCTCGACCAGGGAACCACCTCGTCCCGCGCCATCGTGTTCGACGCCGCGGGCGGCGCGGCGGCGACGGCCCAGCGGGAGCTCACGCAGCACTTCCCGACGCCGGGATGGGTCGAGCACGACCCCGACGAGATCTGGCAGACCCAGCTGGCGACGGCCCGGGACGCGCTGGACGCGGCCGGTGGCGACGTCGAGGCCATCGGCATCACCAACCAGCGCGAGACGACCGTCGTCTGGGACCGCGAGACCGGAGAGCCGATCCATCGCGCGATCGTGTGGCAGGACCGCCGCACCGCCGATGTCTGCGCGCGCCTCCACGCCGACGGCCACCAGGACGCCGTCCGCCACCGAACGGGCCTTGTCCTCGACCCGTACTTCTCGGGCACCAAGGTGGCCTGGATCCTCGACCACGTCGAGGGCGCCCGCCAGCGGGCCGAGGCGGGGGAGCTCGCCTTCGGGACCGTCGACGCGTGGCTCCTCTGGAAGCTGACCGGTGGCCGCGTCCACGCGACCGACGTGACGAACGCCGCGCGGACGCTCCTCTTCGACATCCACGCCCTCGATTGGTCTGCCGAGCAGCTGGACCTCCTCGGCGTCCCCCGAGCGGTGCTGCCGGAGGTCCGGCCGTCGTCTGGCCTCTTCGGGGAGACCGACGGCGCGGTGCTCGGCGCGACGCTTCCCGTCACAGGCATCGCTGGGGATCAGCACGCAGCCCTGTTCGGCCAGCGCTGTACGCGGCCTGGCATGGCGAAGAACACCTACGGCACGGGCTGCTTCCTCCTGGCCCACACGGGCACGGAGCCGGTATCGAGCAGGCATGGCCTCCTGACCACGCTGGCGTGGCAGATCGAGGGGCGACCGGCCGAGTATGCCTTGGAGGGGTCGGTCTTCGTGGCGGGCGCGGCCGTGCAGTGGCTTCGCGACCAGGTCGGGATCATCGAGCGCTCGTCCGAGGTGGAGGCGCTGGCAGCGAGCGTGGACGACAGCGGCGGCGTCATGATCGTACCTGCATTCGCAGGCCTCGGGGCGCCGCACTGGGACCCGTACGCTCGCGGCGCTGTGCTGGGGATCACCCGCGGGACGAGTGCTGCCCACCTGGCGCGCGCGACGCTCGACGGCGTCGCCCACCAGTCCGCCGACCTCCTCGACGCGATGACAGCCGACGCGGGCACGCCCCTCGACGAGCTTCGCGTGGATGGTGGCATGACCCTGAACGGACTCCTCATGCAGACGCAGGCCGATCTCCTGGGCGTGCCCGTCGTGCGCCCGGAGGTGGCCGAGACGACCGCGCTCGGAGCGGCGTACCTCGCGGGCCTCGGTGCCGGACTCTGGACCGAAGACGCCCTCGATGCCCAGTGGGCTGCCTCCGCCCGGTGGTCGCCAGATCCCTCCGCCGATGTCGATCGCCAGCGGGCCCGCTGGCGCCGTGCCGTCGACCGGACGCGCGGCTGGGCCGAGGACGCATGAGCCGCCCCGCGAAGGCGCGCGGCTGGCGCCGCATGACCGTGGACGGCCGCCCGCTCCGCTGGCGGTTCGCCCCTCAGATGAACCCGGACGAGTCGGGAGCCACCCAGCTGCTGCTCCACGGCGAAGACGCGTCGGCAGCCCGCGCCATCGTGGCGATGCCGCTGTGGATCGACCCGTGGGCGCACATTGGGGTGCTGCGGTCGAACGATCCGCCCGTCGTCACAGCGCGCTTCGCGTCGGAGGCTGCGCGTGCTGCCATCGACGCAGGCTGGGACCCGGATGCGAGGGGCCCGGATATGGTGCTGTGGTACCGGGACGGCACATTCTCTCCAGCTGGACAGCCCTAGACCGCAGAGATTGGACGCTCGTGCTCGTGACGTCTGTGAGGCTGCCCCGTGAAGGACAGTCATTGCTCGGCTCGCTAGCTTTGCCGCCCCTCCCCCGACCCGCTGTGTCTGAGTTCCACCGCCTCGACGCCACCGAGGATGCGCGCTTCTTGCGCGCCGGCGTCGCCGACCCGCTCACGAAGACGCCGTTCCGGCCAACCAACGAGGTGGTCCTCTGCGACACGTGCGGCCAGGTCTTGCTGCGGGAGACCTGGGAAGCCCTCGGCGGGTGCCCTGACGGCGACGCGCCCGCGCCATGGACCGTAGAGGCGGCTCTGGCCGCTGGCGACGGCGCCCGGACGCGCCCGCCCACCCCGACGCCAGCGGCGGCTCCGGTGCCGCCCCCTGCACCGCCGGAGCGCACGCGCAGCTGGCCGATGATCCTGCTCGTGGCCCTCGGGGTCGCCGCGCTCGTCGTCGGAGGCCTCTTCCTGAGCGGTGCGCTCACCGGCGACGACGACAGCGAGGAAGAGGTCGTGGTGCCCACAGGACCCAACAGCCCGGACGCCGTCGCCATCGCCGAGGCGGGGCTCGTCGAGGGCTCGCTCGACGAGAGCGACTTCATCGATGGCGAGAACCGCTACCGCGACCTCTACACGTTCGCGGCGGACTCGTCGGGTCGCGTGCTCTCCTTCACGGTGACCTCCGAGGACTTCTTCCCAGACCTCGTCGTCGAGACGCCAGAGGGCGACCGCGTCGAGGCGGAGACCGTCGACCGCAACGACGACACCGGCTCCCGGACGGTCCGCGTCGACGGACTGCGTGGGCCCGGACTGTACCGCGTCCTGCTTTCGTCACGCCAGCCGCAAGAGACGGGCGCCTACTCCCTCCGTCTGATCCAGCAGGATCCCATCCGCCCGCTCCGCGCGGGCGCGTCGGCGGTGCAGGCGGAGCTCGGCGCCTTCAGCGAGAGCGCCGACGGCTTCTTCCGCGACCGCTACCAGTTCAGCGGGCCGGCGAACCGTGAGCACACCATCACGGTCCGCTCCAGCGCATTTGCCCCCGTCGTGTCCGTGCGCGGCCCGAGCGGTGACGTCCGCGGGGAGAGCGGGCGCGCCGGCGGCGTGATCACGTTCGTCTTCACCCCGAGCCGGTCGGGGACGCACACCGTCCTGGTGTCGTCCCAGAGCCGCAACCAGCGCGGGGCCTACTCCATCCAGCTGGCGGTCGAGCCGCCGCCCGAGGTCGAGCGGCCACCGGAGCCGACGCGCCTCCCGACCGATGGCACCGCCGTCACCGACTCGCTCGCCGCTGGCGACACGCAGACGTATCGCCTCCAGGGCCGTGTGGGAGACCGCGTGCGCCTGGAGGTCCGCACGGACGGGTTCACGCCGTCGCTCACGCTCGTCGCCCCCGACGGGACGCGCACGCCGGCCACGCCCGACGGCGACCGTGCCCGCCTCCGGCTGACGCTCTCCGAGGGCGGCGCCTACCGCGTGCTCGTCGGTGCGGCCGACGGCGGCGGCGAGGTCCGGGTCTCGCTGGAGCAGGAGGCCGCCGTCACGGCCGACGACATCCCACGCCTGCCGGGCGCGGATCTCCCCAGCGACACGACTCCCCCTGAGGAGGAGGAGGGTGCCGACGGCGAGGACTACCAGCCGCAGCGCATCGGCGATGGTCCACCACCGCCGGAGGCTCCGTAGCTTCCGCTTTTCTGAGACCTACGCCCCCGCTGGCGCCCTCCATCCGCATGAGCGACGACGCTGACATCATCCGCGTGCCGAAGGCCCGCCTCCGCGAGGTCAAGGCCGAGATCGACCAGCTCAAGCGCCAGCTGGCGGAGCTTCAGGAGACGCATGCGGGCCTCCAGAAGACCCACGCGGGCCTCCAGGAGGAGCACGAGAACCTGCGCGCGCACCTCAAGGGGTCGATCCGCGAGGTCGCGCGGTTGACCGAGGAGAACGACCGGCTGCGGGCGTAACCGACCGCAGTTGAGGTCTCGGGCCATCTGGCCACCGCGAGCGGTCCCGCGTGCGCCAGCGGGGTCAGTCCCCGCTTACGAATCGCTCGCGGAGCCACTCGACGAGTCCTTCGAGCACCGCTGGGCTCCGAGTCCAGGGGCGGTAGAAGCGGTGCGGCCACTCGCCCTCTCCTGCGAGCCCGGCCGGTCTGGCGAGCGTATGATCCGCCCCGGGAATCACCAGGACCGTCGCGTCGGCGTTGCCCGCCAGCGCAGCACGTAGGCGTGGCACGTTGTTCTGGGGTGGGACGATGAGGTCTGCCTCGCCGTACACGGCCAGCACAGGCACGCGGACGCGGTCCCAGGCTGGCGCGTCAAATCCGATGCGGCGACGGAAGTAGTCGAGGTCCTCAAGGTCAGGTGAGTCCGGGATCAACGCGTGGGCTGCCCACCGGGCCTCCCGCGCCGGCGCATTGATCTGCTCGAAGGCGCTCCATGTCCTACCGGTCTGTGCTAGCTCGACGGTCGCTCGCTGGTAGGCGAAGGCCTCGGCATACTCGGCCTCTGTGAAGCTCTCACCGGAGGCCCGCATGAATGCCGTCGTGACGTGTCCCTGTTGGTCTGCCAGCGACTGGGCCGGCCCGACGAGTGCGACGACGAACGCCACGTCGTCGCGCTCTGCTGCCACATCGGGGGTAATCCACCCACCGGCACTGTACGAGAGGAGACCTACTGGGCCGAGGTCGCGACAGGTGCTCATCAGGTCTAGCGCGGCCTGGACCTCGGCCTCTCGGCTTTCGGCGGTAACCGTCGCAGCGTCTCCGGACGATCTCCCTGCGCCCCGTCCGTCCCACACCAGTGCAGCAATGCCCGATCTGGCGAGGAGCTTCGCCCACCCGATCATGTCGTAC
>JBCDLV010000264.1:0-5016 GCA_038744895.1 Bacteroidota bacterium
CCGGTCGCTCTGGGCCGCGGCCTACGCGTATCGGGATCCCCGCTGGCGCGAAGACCCCTGGACGGACCTCGATTGGCTCCGTCGTGTACTGCGGGCTCGGCGGGACCGGTGCGGGGAAACCGCCCGCTGGCGGCCGCAGCGCAGGGGTACGGGACACAGTGGGCTGAGAAGCTTCGATCATAAAGAAGAGGAAGAGCCGGCCGGCACACGTCCCGACGGACGTGAACGGGCAAGGGTTACAGCCGTGTAGCTAACGAGCAACGGTGACCTGAACGGTTCGCGTCTCGCCGCCCGCGATCATGCGGATGATATAGACGCCAGCGGGGAGGTCGCTGGCATCGAACCGGGTACTGTGGGAGCCGGATGGGAAGAGACGGTCTTCGAGCTGAGACACCAGGCGGCCACGAACATCGAAGGCTTGGAGCCTGACGTGCTGAGGCGACGCCAGCCGGAACGGAACCTGGGCGAGGGTCCGCACCGGGTTGGGCGAGGGGGAGCCGAGGAACAGGTCGTCTCCGCTGGCGGGTTGGTTCGACACACCGCCTGAAGGGGAAACGAACGCGATCGGATCGTAGGATCCGCCGAGGACCGCGGCGAGCGACGCCGGGTCGAGCCCGAGCCAGGATCCGAGCGCAGCCGCGTACACAGATCGGAAGTCCACGGAGTAACTGACGTTCCCCGTTTGGTTGAGCACGCCGAGGTCCGGGACGGCCCCAAAGAAGCCGCCCTCCACAGGTCCGAAGGCGAAGAGCGGGGCGGCCGTTCCGTGGTCCGTACCCGCAGACCCATTCTGCGCGACGCGCCGGCCGAATTCGGAGAACGTCATGGTGAGTACGCGCTCGTCGTCGCCCGAGGATGCCAGGTCCGACTGAAACGCCGCGACGGCGCCGCCCAACCGGTCCATGAGCACCTGGTGCCGTGACAGCTGGTTCGAGTGCGTATCGAAGCCACCCAGAGAGACCAGGTAGATGCGGGACCGGAGGCCGCCTTTGATGAGGCGGGCGACAGCCGCCAGGCTATCCGCGAGGCCGTGGTTCGGATACTCGACCGCGTTCACTCCCTCGGACCCGGCAATCTGGACGGCGCCGATGTACGTGTTGGAGGCGTTCGAGATGGCTCGGACGAACCCAAGCTCGGAGCCCCAGGCTGTGGCAGGGACATCGTCCGGGTCGAAGAGACCTCCGCCGGACACGATCCGGTCGATCAGCTCCGCATTGGCCAGCCGCATGCTGAGGTCACTCTCGCCACTCTGGAACAGCAGTGGATTGTTGGCCCCGATCTGCACCGCTGGCGGATGCTCCGGCAGCGCCTCCTCGTAGTCTGGGAACGCCGTCCGGAGGGTGCCGCCGACCCACCCACCGTCTCGCCTGGTGGGTGAGGGTCGTGCCGTCGACCACACGTCCGTGGCGTAGAAGTGCGACAGGCTCGAATCGTCGTAGCCGACGCCGTGGATCACAGACATCTGGCCCTCGCTCCACATCGTCGAGAGCGGCGCCAGCCCCGCGTGTAGGCCGAAGTCGTCCGAGAGCGCAACGGTGTCCTGGGCGCGCAGCGCGATGTCAGGGCGCGCGTTGTAGTAGATGTCGTTTCGGACCGGGACGATCGTGTTGAGGCCGTCGTTGCCCCCCGCCAGCTGGATCAATACCAGGACGCGGTCGGTGTCCAGCGCCGCCAGCCGGCCCAGCAGCGTGCCTCCGTCGAGGGCATACGCCTGCGTGCTCCCGAGCGTGACGGCCGCCGCCGTGCCGAGGCCTGTCCTCAGCAGAAAGTCTCGTCGCGTCCACGTGTCGTGGTCCTGGTCGTGGGCTTCGCCGTGCTCCAGCGATGCTGCACGCTCCGATGTCCTGTCGGGATGGTGGTGGCACATGGCTTAGGTGAGTTGAAACTCTGGCAGGCGGGCGAGGTGTCGCATCGTGGCGCGTATCCGCCCGGGTGCCGTGTCGGCCGTCGGGTTCCACTCATAGTCTGGGATGCCTCCCAGCAAGATCTCCAGCGCCTCCTGGCTGGCGTCGTACGTGAGAGGCACCGCCAGCAGGCGCGCGGCCATCTCGTCGATCACCTCGTAGGGGTCATACGGGTTGGGAAACGTCATCACGAAGTCCACGTCGACCTCGAACCGGGAGACCAGTTCGTCGGACGAGGTCCATCGCGCGGGAAGGGTGCTGGTGTCCAGCCAGAGACGGCCGACGTCCCATCCCGACACATCGGGAGGATCGAAGGGCTCCTGACCCGCCTCGCGTGTCCGGCGGAGGAGGTAGGCGGCCTCGCCAGCGGGGTCAGGCGTCTGGAGCGCGCCGAGGAGCCCCACGGCGTGCTCGAACGGGCTGGCGACGCGCGACCCGATGACGCCTTCCGAGTGGAAGTGGCTGCTGGCGAGGAGCGTGCGAACCGCCGCCTCGATCTGGAAGTCGGCATCGTCGAGGACGGTCGCCAGCTGGGCGACGACCTCTTCGTTGGGTGTGTCGTGCACGAACTCGCGGTAGATGCGGCGTGCCACGTAGTGCGCGATGGCCGCCCGCCGCTGCTCGAAGATGAGCGTGATGGCTCCGTCGTAATCAAAATTGCCCGTCACGCCGAAGACGGTCTTGGCTTCGTTGTCGAAGCGGTTCGGGTTGAAGACGGCGGTGAGCGACGATTGGGGAGTTTGCCACCCGGTGAAGGCCCGCGACAGCTCCGTGATGTCCTCCTGCGTATAGTTCTGGGATCCGTCGGGTCCGCTGATGCCCATCGTGAACAGCTCCAGCACCTCCCGCGCGTAGTTCTCGTTGGGATTGCCTCGGCGACTCCGGTTTCCATCCAGGTAGTCCAGCATGGCCTGCGTCAGACCGATCTCCCGGACGAGGTCGCGGTAGTCGCCCAGGGCGTGCCTGCGAAGCACGTTGTTGTACTCCCACAGCCGATGCGCCCGGTTGCCCGTTTCGCGCCGTGAGATCGGAATCATATTGTGCCACAGGAGCGCCATCCGCTCGCGCAACGGCGACCCTCGGTGGCGAAGCCCGAGCGCTTCCCAGATGGTCCGTCGCGATGCCTCCTGGATGCCCTCCCGGTTCGCTCGGTTGTAGGCGTCGCGCTCGCCCTGAGGGGCGCTGTTGGGCGGGCGCAGCAGATCGGCCCATGACGGGCGTGGAGGCGTTCCCGCCGCCACAGCTGCCCTCAAGATCGACTCGGCCGCCTCCGCTGGCGTCCGGCCAAGCGCGGCGTCCACGGCCCGGGTATCGTACCCGAAGCCCGTGCGCCGCACGAGGTGAGCGGCGCGGCGGCGATCCCACGGCGCATCGGCAGATGGCACAAACGGATCGAGCCCGCCCGCTGTGGGAGGCGGCTCAGACGGTGGCAGGGCTGCGAGACGGGAGGCGCGCTCCAGTCTCAGAAAGTGGCGTCGATCCATGGATGCCTGGAAACAGATCAGGACTCGGCAACGGGCTGTCGAGTCCTAAATAGCCAACGGGTTTGGACCACCGCACGCCGCGGCCGGAGTCTCTGTCTGATGAATGACTGAGGATCGCAACCGCTGGCGGTGCCCCATCAACATCGGTAGGGTCGCAGAAGAGACCGTCACGAAACCATCCCAACTACGCGGCGAATCGGAGCGTTACCCGATCCGGTCGAAGCCCGCGACCTCCGCCAGCGGGTCCGGAAGTACGACGGATCCGTCTGCTTGCTGTCCGTTTTCCAGGAGTGCCGCGACGATGCGTGGAAGCGCCAACGCGGACCCGTTGAGGATGTGGACGAACTGGGGCTTGGCGCCGTCCTCTGGGCGGAAGCGGATGCTCGCGCGCCGCGCCTGGTAGGCCTCGACGTTGGACACCGACGAGACCTCCAACCAGCGGCCCTGGCCCGCACTCCAGACCTCGATGTCGTACGTCTTGGTCTGTGTTACGCCGAGATCGCCCGAGGCGAGCGTGAGCACGCGATAGGGGAGGCCGAGAGCCTGCACGGCGCGCTCCGCATCCGCGAGCATTTCCTCCAACTCCTGGTAGCTGTCCTCCGGCGTGCAGAGGCGGATCAACTCCACCTTGTCGAACTGGTGGAGGCGGTTCAGGCCACGGACGTCCTTGCCATAGCTGCCGGCCTCACGCCGGAAACACGGCGTGTGCCCGCAGAACCGAACGGGAAGGGCATCCGGCCCAAGGATCTCGTCCCGGAAGTAGTTGATGAGCGGGACTTCGGCCGTCGGGACCAGGTAGAGATCGTCCGCCGTGGCGTGGTACATCTGCGCCTCTTTGTCGGGGAGCTGTCCCGACCCGACGCCAGAGTTCTCGTTGACCACCGCTGGCGCTTGGATCTCCGTGTAGCCCGCATCACCCGCGAGGTTGAGAAACAGCGTGATGAGCGCCCGCTGGAGTCGCGCGCCGTGCCCGACGTAGAAGGGAAACCCGGCGCCTGTGACTTTCGCCCCGCGCTCAAAGTCGACGATGCCGTGGCGCTCGGCCAACTCCCAATGGGGCAGGGGGGCAAAGTCGAAAGACGGCTTGGCGCCGACCTCGCGCTCGACCCGGTTGTCCTCCTCGCCGCCGATCGGAACGCTTTCGTGGATCGAGTTGGGAATCGCCAGCAGGGCCTCCCGAAGTGAGCCGTCGAGGTCGCGCACGTGACCCTCGCGGGCCTTGACGTCCTCCTTGATCGCTGCCGACCGTTCCATGAGCGGCGCTGCCTCGTCCCGCTTTCCCGCTTTCATCAGCGGGCCGATCTTCGCTCCGATCTCCCCCTGCTGGCGCCGAAGTTCGTCCAGCGCCGTGACGGCTTCTCTCCGCTGGCGGTCCAGGTCCACGGCGAGGTCAACCGTCGAGGGATCGCCGATGCGCTTGGCCTCCATCGACTGGCGAACGCGGTCGGGGTCTGTGCGAAGGAGGTCGAGGTCGATCATGCGAGACGGGCGCCAGAGCCGTTGTGGGGACGTGCTCGGCAAGCTAGCCTAGCTTCTCCGCGTCCCCCCGACCCCACCATGCGCCTTCTTAGCTCCTTCGTCGCTCTCGTGTCTCTGGCGGCGTGCTCGACACCTCCGACGGGCGTCGC
>JBCDLV010000265.1:0-5015 GCA_038744895.1 Bacteroidota bacterium
CGCGGATGCCCTGCGGGTTCAGCGGGCGGAAGACCTTCTCAGTCGTCGAGTCCTTTCCGCCCGCGTCCATCGCCTGCAGCACGAGAAGAAGCGACTGCTTCCCCTCTGCGTAAAGCGCCTCCTGGAGGTCATGAAGCACCTGATGGGTCTCGTCGAGGTGCTCGTCTGCGGCCTCCTCGTCGATCCCGCCGTCGTCGTTCGTGGAGCGCGTCGCCAGTTGGAGGGGTTGTCCAGGGTGAACGCGGTACCGGTCGAGGTCGAAGGTCATGGGCAGGGAGGCAGGAGTGGCGAGGGCAGGCGCGGCAGGGTTCAGCTGGCGCGCGCCCTCCAGATTCAGACGGCGGACGCGGATCAGCGCCCGAACAGCTTGCCGAGAGCAGCCTGGCCAGCTTTCGCCAGGATATCGTCCTGGATACTCCCGTCGCCGTCCTGGTCGAGGAAGCTCGTCAGAGCACCGAGGACGCCAGACGGAGCCGCCTGCCGAGCGCGCGTCGCGTCCTCGCCGAGGATGCCCGAAAGTCCCGCCTCATCCAGGCCCTGCTGGCGTTTCCGCTTGCCGAGCGCGGCCATGACGATCGGCGCGAGGATCGGCAGAAGCTTGGCCACTTGGCCCATGTCCAGGCCCGAGGCCTGTGAGACGCCCTGCTCCACCTGCTGGCGATGGCCACCGAGGATGTGACCGAGGATGCCGCCACCGTCCGCTTGTTTGCCCGTTACCTGGCCCGCGAGGAAGCCCCCGAGGTGATCGAGCAGCGAGCCGTCGTGGTCACGGTCGAGGGCCTGGGCGAGGCCACGCGCGCCGTCGGTGGTGTTGGTGTTTCGGTTAAGCGCCGTCAGAATGGCGGGGAGAGCAGCCGTCACCGCCGTCTGTGTCTGCTGGGGGTTGGCGCCGATGGCGCCGGCAATCTGGCCGATGTTGTCGCCGCCGATGTTGTCCGCGAGGAGGTCGAGAATGCTGTTCATGGGGAAGGGGAAGGAGGAGCAGAGACGTACTCAGACCGAATCACGGAGTTCGATTCGCGCAGCTACGGTACGGCGGGGTCACTCCACGAGCGTCACCGGCATCCATCCGCGGAGTGCATTCGAGAGGTAGAGGGCGTCGGCCTCGCGAAGGTCACTCGGTGTCATCGGTTTCTCGCCCGCGCGCGGATCCGTCGCCAGCACATGCGCACGCATCACCCCGGGCAGACCGCCAGCGGAGAGCGGGGGCGTCCACAGGCGACCGTCGATCTCTGCCCACACGGACGTGCGCGTGCCCTCGATGACCTCCCCGCTGGCATTGACCAGAAGCGCCTCGTCTGCCCCCCGCTGGCGTGCCCGCTCGAATCGAGCGCGATAGTGCCCGCGGTCGGTGGTCTTGAGCGCGCACCGCCAGGTCCCGGCCTCCGCCAGCGGTTCTGGGTCGAGCCACGCCGTGCGCATGGGCTCGTCGGAGATCGGCCAGGTGCCGACGGAGATCTCCCCGGTGTCCGCGAGCGTCAGCCTGGCACCCTCTGTACCCTCCCCGATCTGCTCTGCGACCTGCGTCCGGGCAGCCTTGACATCCAGCGGGTATCCGAGCACCAGCGCCCCGCGCGTGAGCCGGGCGAGGTGCCGGTCCAGAAGAGCGATGTGTCCAGACTCGGCTCGCATGGTCTCGAACAGATGAGGCGCGCTCATACGAGGTCCGTTAGCACACGGGCCTTGAGAAGGCACTCCGCGTATTCGGCATCAGGCTCGCTGTCCCACACGATGCCGCTCCCGACGTCATACCGTCCTGATCCGCTGGCGTCCACCACGGCCGTGCGGATCGCCACGTTGAACACCGCTTCGCCGAGCCCCCTGGCGCCCGGAGAGGCATAGCCGATCGCTCCACAGTAGACACCTCGCGGCCTCGTCTCCACCTCTCCGATGATCTCCATGGCGCGCAGCTTGGGCGCGCCGGTAACCGATCCGCACGGAAACAGCGCCCGCATTGCCTCGGCCACGCCGACCTCCGACCGCAGGTCAGCAGCGACCGTCGAGGTCATCTGCGTCACCGTCTCGTACCGCTCCGCCTCGAACAGCGCCGGCACACGCACGCTTCCCGTCTCGGCGACGCGGGCGAGATCGTTCCGCAGCAGATCCACGATCATCAAGTTCTCTGCTCGGTCTTTCGGGTTGGAGAGAAGCGTGTCCACCAACGCCGCATCCGCCTCCGCGGACTCGCCTCTCCCCGCCGTGCCTTTCATCGGACGCGCCGTGATGCGCCGCGACGGGCCATCGGAGTCGACACGGAAAAACAGCTCCGGGGAGACCGACAGCACGTGGGCGTCGTGAAGCGTCGCGTAGGCTCCATAGGCGGCCGACTGGCGGCTGCGCAGGGCCGAATAGAGCGCCAGCGGGTCGCCGTCGAGACGAAAGTCGAACGGCGCGGTGAGGTTGATCTGGTAGACATCCCCCGCCCGGATGGACTCCCTGACGCTGGCGACGGCTCGGGTATAGTCTGACCGGGTCCAGGCGAACGCGATGTCCCGCACCGCTGGCGCCTCCAGACCGTCGAGGCACGACGCCACGTCTGCAGCGTCGAGGACTGTGGGAGTCGCGTAGATGCCGAACCATGCCAACGGGACGGCGGGGTCCGCTGGCGGAGGCGCGAGGCTCGCGTCGAGGGCATGGCCCGCTTCGTAGCTCAGCATCCCCGCGACATGGAAACCGTCTGCGAGGGCCGCGTCGAGGTCCCTGAGCAGCGGTTCCACCTCACCCGGTGCATGCGCCGCCAGCTGGCGGACGGGATCCGCGAACAGCAGCGCACCACGCCGGCCAGTGTCGGCGTCAGGGCGCGGGGCGTCCAGGAGGACGGTTCCAGGCTGGCGAAGGAGGTCGATCACGGGAGCCGTACGCGCCGTCGGCTGCGCGGCTCCGCTCTACCGGTCGAGTCGGGTATCCGTCTGGTCAGGGCCGAGGTCGTCGCCCACGAGGTTGGCGAGTGCAGGGCCCAGGGCTGCGCGGAAATCGCGGGCGCGCATGCGCTCCATGACGTCTCCGCGCCCTGCGCAGTAGCCGAGGAGCGCGTGGGGCCGTTGCATGTGCTGGAGTCCCTCGCGGACCACCCACGTGTGCCACGGACGAAGGTCCCGGTCGAAGGGGCCTACCAACCGGGCATACAGGCGATTCGCGGCCCGCTCCACGTCCGTGTCGGAAGTCAGCTCGCCAAGTTCCAGGAGGCGCTGGAGTCCGCCCCAGATGTATCCGGCGAGGAAATCGTGCTGGCCGTCCGTGAGGGTGAGCCCGCTATCCGGGCCGGTGTACCCGAGGTCTGCGAGGGGCGTCCGGATGCACGCCTCGACGTGGGCGACGGACTCGCGGATGGTGGCTTCGACGTAGGCGGGGGACTTCGACGAGGAGGACATGCAGGGGGGACTGGCGATCGATCTATGTGGAGTGTGAAAGCGTTTGCATGCCCCTCGCCTCCGCTGCCTGCCCTCTTTCATCCTCGCGTGTTGGAACGATATCGTTCCCGATGCAGCGACTTGGGCCGCATCCTCCCGTCTGCCGTCCATTCTGAGACGCCCCGCTGAGGTGACCTTCCACCAGAGATCGCCAGCGGGGCCTGAGCCGGTCAGTTGCCACGTCCGAGAAGCCGACCCAGCCGGCGGCGGCCTTCTTCAACAGCCCCTTCGACGGCACTCCGCGTCTCCTGCTGTGCTTCCTGCACCGCCTGGCCGTCAAGGCCCGGACACATGCGCGCGGGATCGTCGAAGGACTGCACCCAGGCGACATCATCGGCATCGTTGCTGGTGTAGATGTTGATGGCCCCGATCACGAACCGTCCGGGTAGCGCCTCTCCGTTCCGGTACCCGCCCGGTGCCTCTTCGAAGGCGATCTCCAACGCAATCGCCGACCCGCTTCCTCGTGGCGGAGCTGTCAGTGCGCTGTGGTAGTAGACCCGCGTCAGGCTGCGGCGGGTTCGCTCCTCATGGAGAACGGGCACCTCGCAGAACACGTCTTTGGCCGTCAGGCGACCATCGAACGCTGCTGCAAGCGCAGGGTCCAGAATCTGCATCTGGGCCGCGGCGCCGAGCGCTGCGTCTGTGCCATCGACGACGTGGCGAGGCGCCAAGACGGCACGCAGGTACGCCTCGAAGGTGTTGCGGTCGCTCTCCCGCAGCATCCGGTACGTGTGGTCCGCCAGCTGGCGCCCGGAGGTAAACGCCGGGACCGTCACCTCCGGCAGCGCGGCGGCATCTGCTTCGAGGCCGGCGATGGCGATGGCCTCCTTCAACGTTCGCATCTCGGCGACCTCGTAGTCGGGCCGCGTGACCCGACCCACCTCGGTCTCGTCGCGGCTGACGATTGTGAAGCGCGTCCACGGGCTCTCGTACGCGTCGCGGTACAGCCTCACCTCGAAGACCCCTTCGTTCTCACTGATCTCGGTGGTGCTGACGATGGCACTGTACCGAGCGCTCACGCGGATGGTGACGGAGGTCGGGTCGTGCCAGTATGTCTCTGCGTCGCTGTGGATCGCCAGCTGGCGATCGGCGTCGAGCGTGCGGTGGGGGTAGAACGCGGGCAGATCGGCTTCGATTACCGCCTCGACCTCCTCTGTGATCGGATCGGGGATGCCGAAGTACCGCCAGTCGCCTACGCGGTAGTCGTGGTAGGCATAGCTCGATCCGTGCGACTGGTAAACGATGTCTCCGTACGCCTCGATCTCCACGCCCGAGATCTCAGGGTACGGCCGTCGCGCCGTGACAGACCGATAGTACTCGTAGACCGCTCCCGTCCACTCGCGAGTCCCGTCACCTCGGATCTCGACGGAGGTTGCCAACGGGAACGCGTGCTCGATGAGATCGGCACGGATGCGGGCGTCGGACGGCGGTGCTTGGGCCTCTGCGCCAGCGGTGAGGGCGAACGGGAAAAGGGCGGCGAAGAGGACGCGGCGCATAGCAGGACGGAGAAGGTCACCCGTCCGTGCGCCGTTCACTAGCGGAGGGGGTCACGCTCTCGGCTAGCGGAGCCCTCCTGACAGTGGCGATCTAAAACGTCGACCACCG
>JBCDLV010000266.1:0-5002 GCA_038744895.1 Bacteroidota bacterium
GGCCCTGAGATCAGAATCCCCGTCGCGGAGCTCGACGCCTTTCCGGTGGAAGACTACGTGATCGCGGCGAACGTCGGCCTGGGCCTGAGAGGCGGGGTTCCTCTGATCGGGCCGAGCGGCTTCATCGAGGGGCGCTACGGGTTCGACGTGACCGGCCTGCGCGACACGGCCGCCGACGACAACGTGAAGGTGCACCTCGTCCAGATCCGCGTCGGCCTGGGCATCTGAGGCCCCGCTGGCGGTCTGCGCCAGCGGGACACAGTATGGAACGCTAGAAGCGCAGGAGCGCCGCGGCCGGTCCGTGCTCAGCCAGGGCCTCGCGGGCGGCCTCGCTGTGGACCAACTCCAGGCTGGCGCCTTGCTCCATCGCCTTGTCGAGCATCAGCTCGACGAGGTCGGGAACCGCTCGAATGTCGCCGCCGGTGGCCTCGTAGGTCCCCTCCGTCTGGGTCGTGAGCATCCCCGACGTGCTGTCGACGCCGCCAGGAATTTGCTCCTCGTCGTTGACCACGAGCGTCATCACGCGCTGCTGGTTGAGCATGTCGAGCGTGTCGTCGAGGCCGGCGACGGCGCGGGACGACAGAAGCTCGCGCACGCGCTCCAGCGTCTCGACCTCCTCGCGGGCTTCCACCTCGCGCTGCGACGCCTCCGCGGCGTCCGCGACCTCGGCCGTGCTGGCATCGGTGTCACAGGCGAAGCTCCCGCCCACCTTCTGGCGCGTGGCCTGGTCCAGCTTGTCCAGGAAGTCCGCCTCCATGTCTGCTGGCGCGGAGTACAGGACGTGTCTCGCTTCGAGCGTCTGCGCGATGAGCTGCGCCGCGTGCGCCGAGCGCTGGGCCTGCTGGCGTCGGAGCTCGGCCTTGAGGTCCTGCTTGCGGTCCTTGGACACCTGGTCTGTCACCGCGACCTCCTCGCCGTCGAGTTCGTAGACCTCCTCGACGAGGCCGATCTGGGAGAAGAAGAAGCGGCTCTTGTGCATGGAGAGTAGCGCCAGCACGAACCGGTCGTTCTCGTCGCGGACGCGCGCCAGCGGGCGGACGTACGGGTTGTCGCCGACGTGGACCTCGCTCGGCAGCGTGATCGCGGTACCCAACTGCTCGAACAACCCGATCTCCTCGCACGCGAAGAACACGACGCCGCGGCCGGTCTTGGGGAGCCCTTCGTCCAGGGCGGCCGCGATGCGGTCGCACTCGGCTCGGACGGCGGCCTCGTGCTCTCGTGGGGCGTCGGAGACGGCACGATCGCAGAGGTCCTTCAGGGTGGTGGCCCACGTCGTACCCATCCGCGCCTCCGGCGTCATCTCCAGGTACAGGCTCACGATGGGAGCGCCCTCCGAGCGTGCGTCGTTCAGCTTGGACAGGTGATCGGGTGAGAGATAGTGGAAGCCGGGCGTGGTGGTGCGGCGTCGAAGCTCGGACAGGAGAGCGTCGCGTGCGTTCGGGTCGAGGGCGGACATAAGGTTGCGGTCAGGGAACCGGATGTAGAGTGAACGAAGCCCCGTCGGCGGCGCGGGCACACGTTGCCGCGCCGAGGGCCGTGGCGCCAGCGGAGGATGTGACCGCCAGCGGGAAGAGCCTAAGCGTCGGGCAGCGGGTCGCCCGTGTAGGAGTCGATCGCGGGATCGTCGTCCCGCGGGTCGTCGACTGAGCCGAGGCGGGCGCGCAGCCCCTGGCGCGCCAGGTTCATAAATGCGGCCGTGTCTTTGAGCGAGGCGTCCAGGATCTGCGCGACCTCAGGCAGCGAGACCTCGAACTCGTCATGGAGGACGACGGCCTGTCGCGACTCTGCTTGGAGCGTGGCGTCCGCCAGCAGGGCGCGATCGTCGTCCGGCAGGTCGGCGCTCGCGAGCATGCTCTCGGTGCCGGCGACCGGGTCTGCTGGCTCCTCCCCGGCGATGATCTCCTCGTACGTGTCGACGTCAAAGGGCTGGCGGAACTCGTAGAACTGCTCGCCGACCGCATCGTCGTCAGCAGAGGTGGGCAGCTCTTCGTCGAGAGAGATCGCCTTGCGGCGGGCGTAGCGGCTCTCGCGGCTGGCGACGCGGGCCAGCGACCGCGTCTGAAGCCCCAGCAGCCAGGCGCGGAAGCCCATGCGGTCGCCGTCGTACCGTTCGCGGAAGTCCCAGGCTCGCACCAGGGTCTCGCCGACGAGCTCTTCGGGGGTGAGGTCGACGGGGCGCTCGCCGTCGACGGGCTCGCCGGATACGACATCGCGTTCGACGGCGAGCTGTCGTTTGGCGGCGGCGTGTAAGGTGTCTGTAAACGGTTCGAGCGCCTCGTTGAAGGCATCGCGGTCTCCCGTGAGGGCGCGGCGCCAGGCGTCGAGATCAGGACGAGAAGTAGACATGGAGAAGGTACAGAAGAGGGGCCTCTCTCAACCCCGCGCTCACCGCCGAGGATCCGGTCGGCCACCGGATCCGGGTTCGCCGGTCATGGAGGTCTTGGCCCAAAGAGCCTGCCGCCGTTGCTGCAGTCTCCACCTTGCCATCCGTTCCCTTCCGGAGGCGCGCGGTTGCCGCTCTACTCCTCCGCGAGTGTCACCACGATGGGGAAGTGATCGCTGACCTCCCGGGGGTCATGTGCATGGACGTACCGAACATCCACTACGCGGCGGTACAGTCCGGGCGACAGCAAGATGTGATCGATGGCGGAGAACTCGCCGTCGTCGAACTGGCCGTCTCGGTTGCGGTCGAAGAACGAGGTGAACCGGTCGGCCTGCGGGACATCGCCCAGCACGTTGACGAGGTCGTCTCCGTCGCCTGGGCCTGCGCGCTTCACGATCTCCAGCACATCGGTGATAGGTGTGGAGCCACGCCGGTCCAGAACGGTGCCGTCGAAGTCATTGAGGTCCCCAAGGACGACGACCTCGCGCCCCTCGGCGACTTCCGCCTCGACGAACCGACGGATGACCTCTGCCTGGGCTTCTCGCCGGTCCCGACGCTCCACGTCGTCCGGGCGCGCCAGGAAGTGCACGCCGACGAGTGACAGCGGCGTGCCGTCTGGGAGGTCCAGGCGCACCCACAGGTTCTTCGACACGCCGTATCGCTGATCTGAGATGCCAACGGGGACCCGCTCGTTGGTTCTGCCGGAATCTGTGACGGGCAGCCGCGTGAGAAGGCCGACGTCCTGACCGGTGAAGCTGTCGAGCCCGTCGACTAGGACGGCCTGGTAGCCCATGTCCGCTAACGACTCCTCGATCATCATGTCGAGTGTCGCCAGATTCTCGGTCTCCTGAATGGCTACCACGTCGGCGTCCAGCATCCGGATGACGGCGGCCACCTCGTCGCGATGTTCGCGCGATGCCTCCGGCCGGCCCTTCCAGGGGAAGGTGGCCTCGCCCTCGTCGCCGATACCGTCGAACAGAAACTCCCCGTTGAGCGTGGCGATGCGAAGTCCGTCGACGGTCCAGACGGGCGGGTCGTCGATCTCGAAAACGGCCCCGGTGGCCGTCGGGGCCGGGCCAGCGCATGCGCTCCCGAGGAGAACGAGAGAGGCGAGGGCGAGCAGTGGGCGGGGCATCGACGCCAGGGGAGTGTGCCCAAGGCTACGGACGCCAGCGGATGCCCGGCGCCCCTTCAGCCTGGACTCCACGTGCTCGGCTACAACGGCAGAGCCGCAGCGACGCCCGAGTAGAACCGAAAGCGGCGCGGGTTGACGCGGACCCCCGTCGGCTGGACAGGGGCGTGCCCTTCAGACCAGTTGGGCGCCCGACCGCCGACCATGGACCGCTCACTGTAGAAGTGGCGGGTGTGCCGCGAGAACGGGCGCTCCGACCCAGGTGCGTGATAGACTGAGTGCGCAACGCGGAGCGCGCTGACGAAGGCGGGAGAGTCAGACCAGGGCGTCAGCGAGGTGTACAGCCTCCGCTTCGGATTCCCAGGGTTGAATGCGCTGAACTGGTACGGGTCCAGGACGGCGCCTTCGTAGGTGTCCACCCCACGGTACTCCGTCTCGACGCGATTCCGAACGACCCAGGCGACCAACTCCTGCTCATGCGCGCGCTTTGTCTCCGAGTAAATGCACCGGGCCAGCCACAGCACGTCGTCAGTGACGTCGCTGAGGGAAAACGGCGGCGGCGCGTCGGAGACCAGCGTCGTAGGAATCTCGGGGCGCACAGGGTCGGCCTCAGCGGTCCAGCGGAGGCCGATGGCGGGTAGAAGCCCGATCAGGGTGAGCACAAGTCCGGCCGTGAGGGCCTTACCAGTCGTTCGCATGCACTAGTGAGCAGTTCCGGGGTCAGCTGGCGTCTGTCAACGCAAGGCTCTTGCCGGAGTCGTGAAGGCGTCGCGGAGGAACGAACGGTCCGTGGTGAAGCTTGGGGGTGTGCGCGAATGCAACGTCTGGAGGTCAGTCAGGCCGTGTGCCTCGGCCGTCTTTTCACGGAGCGGGTGTACATGAGAGGCGGCTGAAGCAGGCCGGGAGCCCGAGCGCGCAGTCGGGGTCCTACGATCTCTCGCCGCCCGGGTAGGTATGCCGATCCCACTCCGCATTGTCGCAGACGCCAACATCCCACACGTCGCCGATGCCATCGGACCCTTCGGCGGCGTGCGCACGCGACCTGGACGTGCGATCACCCGCAGCGACCTCAAGCAGGCCGATGTCCTCTTGGTACGGAGTGTCACGCAGGTCGATGCGGCGTTGCTGGATGACACGCCGGTTCGCTTTGTCGGGACGGCCACAGCGGGGACCGATCACATCGACGCGGAGGCCCTGCGCCAGCGGGGAATCGCTTTCGCCTCGGCTCCCGGCTCCAACGCCGCTTCCGTCGTCGACTACGTGATCGCATCCCTGCTGGCGGTCGCCGCGGAGCGTGGCGAGCGATTGTCGGGCCGAACGCTCGGTGTGGTCGGCGTCGGCGAGGTCGGGCGCCGACTTGTGCCGCGGGCCCGAGCCCTCGGCCTCGACGTGGTCGTCAGCGACCCGCCTCGAAGCCAGCGAGGCGAGATGGCCTCCATGCCGCTCGATGCGCTCCTCCAGGTGTCCGATATCGTCACCCTCCACAC
>JBCDLV010000267.1:0-4985 GCA_038744895.1 Bacteroidota bacterium
CTGGTGGGCTCGATCGCAGCACGCAGCATCAACGCGCGCAACCGGGCGTCGCTCTACGGACACGGCACGTACAGCCCGACGCCGGCTCTCGCGCCGGGTCCGGCGGCCTCGTCGACAGCCGCCAGCGGGGACGCCGCGCTGGCGCTCTCAGCCTCCCCGAACCCCTTCCGCGACCGCGCCGACGTCTCGTTCTCCCTCCCGGAAGCGGGCCCTGCCCGGCTGGCGGTTTACGACGCGCTCGGCCGCGAGGTGGCGGTGCTGACCGACGCGACCGTCGACGCGGGCACGCACCGTGCGACGTTCGACGCGTCGGCGCTGCCGGCTGGCGTGTATGTGCTTCGGCTGGCGACGCCCGCGGGTGTGGAGACGCGTCGGATCACGAGCGTGCGGTAGGTCCTGATCTGGCGGCATCGAGTGCCCCGCTGGCGTCGGCTGGCGGGGCGCTCGTGTGTCTGGGAGCCGCGACCTGACGGGCGGTCCCGGCGCCAGCAGGGTCACGTCAGCAGGGCGAGGGCACGCCAGCAGGCCTGGGAGGCGCCATCGGGCGGAAGGTCGATGAAACGTCTCCGCGTGCGTTCGGTCTGACAGTCCCTCTTCTATGCCCATCATGGACACGCGCCGCATCGGATCGCTCACGGTTTCTACGGTCGGCCTCGGCTGCAACAACTTCGGCTGGAAGATCGACGAGGGCGCCTCGCGAGAGGTGATCGACGCGGCGCTGGATGCGGGCATCACGCACCTCGACACGGCCGAGCTGTACGGCGACGGCGAGAGCGAGCGCTTCCTCGGCCGCATCCTCGGCGACCGACGGGACGAGATTGTGCTGGCGACCAAGTTCGGCTACCGCGGCGGTGATGCCGCTGGCGGCCAGGCCGCACCCGACGCCGTTCGTGAGGCGTGCCACGGCAGCCTGGAGCGGCTGGGGACAGACCGCATCGACCTCTACTACCTCCACCGGCCCGACCCACAGACGCCCATCGCCGACACGCTCGGTGCGCTGGGGCGGCTCGTGGAAGAGGGGAAGGTGCGCGAGGTCGCCTGCTCCGGGTTCAGCGCCGACCAACTCCGCGAGGCCGAGGCGTCCGCTGGCGAGGCACGGTTCGTGGCCGTGCAGAACGAGTACAGCCTGATGCATCGCCTACCCGAGCGTGCCGACGACGGCTTCGAGGGGGGCGGGACACTGGCGGCGTCCCGAGAGGCTGGCGTCGCGTTCGTGCCCTACTTCCCACTCAAGTCGGGCCTGCTCACGGGCAAGTACCGAAAGGGCAACGCCGTCCCTGAGGGCTCGCGCCTGAGCGGCCAAGCGGGCGTGTTCAAAGGCAAGAGTGCGCTCCTCAGCGACGAGAACCTGGACCTCGTCGAGCGGCTGATCGCCTGGGCCGAGGCGCGCGACCACTCGCTCCTGGACCTCGCCTTCGCCTACCTGCTGGCGCACGAGCCGGTCGCGTCGGTGATCGCGGGCGCGACCAAGCCGAGCCAGATCCACGGCAACGTCGCAGCCGCCAGCTGGCGCCTCTCCGACGGGGACCTGCAGGAGGTCCGTGCGCTGCTTGACGCCGACCGGTAGCCGGCGATTACACCCAGGCCATGCGACCACCAGCGGCGAGGGTCACGGACCGCTGGCGGACGAATCGGCCGGCGCGGCATCCGACAGGCGAACGCCGCGGGCGCGCTCGACGAGCCGCAGCATCTCCGTGGCGTCCGCAACGATCTCGCCGTGGTACCCGACCAGCGCGCTGCTCATGAAGCTCGCCGTGACGAGCGCGCTGTAGACGTTCGGGTTCGCCAGCAGGTCGGCTGTCGTCGCTGGGAACGGGGTCCGGCGCGCTCCGAGCGGATACGGGAACGTGGCATCTGACCTCGCGATCGAATCGACGGCCGAAGGGGGGATCTGGAGCAGGGCGGCTTCCAGCCCATCCACCTCACGGAGCAATCGAGCGAATGCCCCGGCGTACAGGTCAATGGAGACCTGGATCGATTCCCGGCGTTCTCGGCGGCGCTCGACGTAGGCCGGCAGCGCTGCCCGGAGCGTGTCGTCGCGAAGGAGCGAGAGGTCACCCGAGGAGACGATGCCCTGGGCCGTCCCCAGCACGGGCGCTGGGCTCACGAAGTTGAAGCCCCCTCCCATCCACAGGTATAGCGAGTCGAGCGGGGGGCGCTCGGCGGACCGGTAGGCTCGGAGGGCTGAGGCTGCGTTGCGGCTGACGTCCCGCTGCCGCTCGGACGCCCGCTCCGCGCCGGCAAGCGTCTCGCGGAGATCCTCGCTGAGCTGGCGCAGGTAGACCTGCTCCTTCGCCTGGTCGGCACGGGCCTGGCCCCAGTCATTGACCTGGAACCCAATCACGACGCCCAAGACCACGACGGCCACCTCCACCAGCACCGTGACCCAGTCCTGTCGCCTCACGGCCTCCGCCAGCCGGGCGAGCCCGAACCGCCGGGGTGTCGGCGGTGCGCCCGCAGAGGCCTCTCGTGGGGAGGGTCGGTCGTCCGTCTCCATGCTGCGAAGCTAGCCTCCAGCTGGGCGTTGCCGACGACCACGCTGATGCAACGCGACTCGACCCCCGGCCGAATGGACATCGCCAGCAGGCTGCCAGCACCCCGTGGGCAGACGGTACCGCCTGGACATGCGGTCCAGGCGAGACGTCCCGCTGGCGACCAGCAGCGATTGCTCTGGTAGTGGCCTAGTCGGCCAGTTCGAAGATGACCGAGACGCTGCCGCGGATCGAGATCTGGCCGGGGCTGGTGCTCACGC
The DNA here is from genome assembly GCA_038744895.1 of Bacteroidota bacterium. Classification (GTDB taxonomy): domain Bacteria; phylum Bacteroidota; class Rhodothermia; order Rhodothermales; family Rubricoccaceae; genus Rubrivirga. Next base: position 2,753 of record JBCDLV010000267.1, read on the forward strand.
TGCCCCCCGCGGCGACCTCCGAGACCACATTCTGGGAGTAGGCCACACGCCCGAACGTCGACGTGAATCCGTTCTCGTTGATCGAGAGCGGGCGCCCGATGGACTGGCCGAGGGCCCCAGCCAGCGCCTCTGCTTTCTCCCGAGCTGCCGTGATGGCCTGTAGCCGAGTGGCATCCCGGTGCGTCCTCAGATCGGTCGTCCGGTACTCCACGCCGTTGATGCGGTTGACGCCCGCTGCGACAGCGTCGCGGAGGAGGTCGTCGAACACCTCTAGCTCGCGGAGCGTGACGTTGATGGCCCGGCGTACGCGGTACTCGTACAGTACCTGAACGGTCGTCCCGTCCTCTCGGCGTCGGCTGGTGTACTCGGGCTGAAGGTCGATCCGCTCGGTCTGGATCCGCGCTGCTGGGACGCCGTAGCGCATGGCGACGGCCACTACCGCGTCGATCGTCGCCTGGTTGGACTCGGTGGCAGTCTCCAACGCCGCGTCCCGGGTCTCGACCTCAAGTTGGAGGATGGCCTCGTCTGGGATGACGAGGATTTCGGCGCTGCCGCTTACGCTGATCGTTCGCGAGCTTTGCTGCGCAGACACGGGAAGGGCGGTCAGAAGGACGAGTGCGACGACGCTGAGGCGCAACATAGCAGAGTGGCAGGAGGAGGCACGACGACGATCCGTTCCGGAAGGCCTTACCGACGGCAGGGCGCCTCGGAACAGCGTGCCGACAACGTAGACACAAGCGCTTTCGTTTGACGCCAGCGGGTGCTGCCGAGACCGTGCCCGTGGGGCCGCGCGTGACCGCACAGGCATCCCCAGGTGGCGTTCCCGCCGCGAGCCCTTTCCTTCTGCTGGCGCCACGACGCACCTCCGCTGACGCTAGCAGGCCAGCGTGACCACCGGCGGTCTCTTCGCCCTAAATCCCCCAGCCCTCGGCGGAGCAGACATACAGGCCACCGGAGCTTTCCGTGTGGCTCCGAGCCACGGGCCTTCTCCCATTCGCCAACGGACCGCATGCCCTCCCTCCGCAACGTCGCCATCGTCGCCCACGTCGACCACGGCAAGACGACCCTCGTCGACAGCCTCCTCTGGCAGTCCGGTACGTTCCGCGACAACCAGGACGTCGCCGAGCGGGTCATGGACTCGATGGACCTCGAACGCGAGAAGGGGATCACGATCATGGCCAAGAACACGGCCGTGCGCTACACCCCGGAGTCCGGCGCCCACGCGGGCGAGGAGATCAAGATCAACATCGTCGACACGCCGGGCCACGCCGACTTCGGCGGGGAGGTCGAGCGCACGCTCCGCATGGTCGACGGCATCATGCTCCTCGTGGATGCCGCCGAGGGGCCGCTCCCGCAGACTCGGTTCGTGCTGAGTAAGGCGCTCGCGCTCGGCCTCGTGCCCATCGTGGTCCTCAACAAGATCGACCGCGCCGACGCGCGTCCCGAAGAGGTTCTGGATGAGGTCTACGACCTGTTCATCGATCTCGGCGCCGACGAGGACCAGCTGGAGTTCCCCATCATCTACGCCGTCGCCCGCGACGGCCAGTGCACGACGGAGCTGGGCGGCGAACTGACCGACCTGCGCCCCGTGTTCGACGCCATCGTCGAGACGGTCCCTGCGCCCGCTGGAGACGCCGAGGCCAGCCTCCAGCTGCTCGTCACCGACGTCAAGCCGGATCCCTACCTGGGTCCGCTGGCGATCGGCCGCATCGTCAATGGGACGCTCCGCCAGCGCCAGCGGGTGCTGCTCTGCCACCGCGACGGCACGCAGGGCCCGGCCCAAGTGGCCGGCGTGTTCGTGTCGGAAGGGCTGGACCGCGTCGAGGCGCCCGAGGCGCCAGCGGGCGAGGTGGTGCTGGTGGCCGGGCTCTCGGGCATCGGCCTGGGCGAGTCCGTCGCCGACGCCGAGGACCCGCAGCCGCTCGACCCGGTGGCCGTGGACGAGCCGACGCTCTCGATGGAGTTTCGCGTCAACGACAGCCCGTTCGCCGGCCAGGACGGCAAGTACGTGACCAGCCGCAACCTCCGCGACCGGCTCCTCAAGGAAGGCGAGGCCAACCTGGCGCTCCGCATCGAGGAGACCGACAGCCCCGACCGATTCCTGGTCTTCGGGCGCGGCGAGCTCCAGATGGCGATCCTGATCGAGCAGATGCGGCGCGAGGGCTACGAGTTCGCCGTCGGCACACCGCAGGTGATCACGCGCGAGGGCCCGGGCGGCGTCCACGAGCCGTAC
>JBCDLV010000268.1:0-4982 GCA_038744895.1 Bacteroidota bacterium
GACCGATGACCACCGGCACCGTCACTCGCTACGACTCGACCCGCGGCACAGGCACCGTCACGTGCGCCTCCGGCGGCCGCTTCCCGTTCTCGTCGAGCCTCTCGACGCTCGCCGAGGGCGACGCCGTCTCGTTCCGGGCCGTCGGCGGCCGGGCCGGCACCTACGCGCTCGACGTCCGCCACGCCTGCGCGTCCGATGCCCTCGCGGCGACGCGCGCGCCGTTCCGCCGGGTCTGGATGACGCGCCGCCTGCTGGTGCGCCCGACGCTCCCGGCGCTGGCAATCCAGTAGCTCTTGCCCTGCCGCCCCCGAGGCGGAGACACGAACGGGCCGCCTCGATGCACCGAGGCGGCCCGCCATGATTGAGGTGCCGACCGGATTTGAACCGGTATGCCAGGTTTTTTAGAGACCTGTGCCTCGTCGGCGAATCGACCGCGGGAGGGGAAATTTCGGCCTCCGAGACGGCCCTGCGTTAACACTGAGTTCAACAGTCGGCGCGCGGCGGGGCTGGCCGCCAAGGAACTGTGCTGGGGAGTATGCGCCGCCCGCTCACCGGACCACGACCCCGGGGCGGACGGCCACACCGACCGTGGACGAGAGGCGGTAGAGGTAGAGGCCGGGGGGGAGGGCGGAGATGTCGACGACGATGGAGTGGACCCCGCCGTCGAAACGCCTCGGGCCAAACGAGGCGACCCGTCTTCCCAACGTGTCGAACACGTCGAGAGAGGCGGTGGTTGGACCCGTTGTCTCCAGACGGAACGCCGCGCGGTCCCGGACCGGGTTCGGGTGCGGGCCGTTGAGCGAGAACGTGAGGGCGGGCGCTCGCCTGTCGTCGGAGACGGCGCTCGTGGGCGCCCCCCGCATGAGGCCGTGGCTCGTCGCGACGTAGAGGTCGCCGTCCCCGTCGGTCGTCATCCCCCACGTCCCATATTTCAGCCGAGGACCGGGTCTCGACGTCCGGGTCCAGGTGGCTCCGTCGTCGCGTGACCAGACGACGTCGATCGTTGGGAAGTCGAGGTAGCCAGCGAGTAGAGTCCCGTCTCGTCCCCTCCTGTAGAGCGCGGCGTTCTCGACGAGGACACGCCATGTCCGCCCGCCGTCGTCGGAGGCGACGACCCCAAACGACGGGGATCGCGTCGTGTAGACGGTCGAACCGTCGTCGCTGACGGCGACACCCCCGCACGGGAGGGGGGGGCCGAAGGGGGACCACGTGCCGCCGCCGTCCCGGGAGGACCACAGCCCTTCGTAGGTGTCCGAGCGGACGCAGGCGACCGCCCCGCCGTCTGGTGTCGCCGCGACCGAGAGGTAGAAGGGGTTCTCGAACTCCACGACCGGCCCGGGCTCGTCGTCCGGTCCGCCCGACGTCCGGTAGCCTCCGGAGTCAGTCGGGCCGCCCTGGGCGAAGACGCGGCCGCCGGGGAGTGCCGCGACGACCGAGACCGAGTCGCCTTCAAACCCGGCGAGGTCCCACGTTTCCCCGCCGTTGACGGACCTCAACACCCCCGCCGCCGTCCCGACGTACACCGAGGCGGCCGGACCCTCGACCACGTTGACCACGGTGGGGACGAGTCCTGGAACCGCGCCCCACGTAGGCTCTCCTGCACCCCGCCGAAAGAGCCACCCCTGTACGACTGAGAAGACAGTCCCTTCGGCTACAGCGACCCCCCGGACGTCCGGGACGCCCCGTTGGCCGGTCCGGTTCAACGACCACGACGAGTAGGGCGCGGAGGCCGCGAGGACGCCGTCCGGGGTCGCGAGGTGGACCCGCCCCGAGGCGTCGGCAGCCGCGTCGAAGGCGACGACATCCTCGTCCAGGTCGAAGACGGTCGTCCACGTGTCGAGGTCGGTCGACACGAGGACTGCCCCGTCGGCGACGACGACGGTCGCCCCCCCATCCCCGAGGACGACTCGGGTCACGGGCGTCTGGGGGAGGGCGGCGAGCTGCCATGTGGCCCCGTCGTCCACCGATCGGTAGAGCCCTGCGCGGGTGGGGTCACCGCCCACGCCCTGGTTCGCGGCCAGCAGCACGCCCTCGGCGCCCTCAGCGACGCTGGTGACCCTTCCGGCAAGCACTGGGCGCCACGTGGCTCCGCCGTCGGTGGAGCGCGAGATTCCGCCGGAGCCGACGCCGAGGAGGGTTCCCGATTCGAGGGCCTCCATCTGCTGGAAGCCCAGGGCGTCGGAAACCCTCGACCACGTCTCCCCGCCGTCCCGGCTGCTGTAGGCGCCGACCTCCGATCGGGCGCCGCCCGCGACGATGTGAGAGGGGGAGAGGATCGCGACGACGTTGAAGGCGTCGTCTGGACCGCGCCGGATCCACGTGCGCCCGCCGTCGGTGGAGTGCCGGAGGCCCCGGTCGACTCCGACCCACAGATCGCCTGAGGGTCCGACCGCGAGGGCACGCGTAGGGCTGAACCCTTCGAGGGGGTAGGTGAGCTGCTGCCACTCGTCCGCCGACGAGTCGTAGAGCTGGACGCCGAGCCCGTACGTGTTCGGGAGGCCATAGAGCCCGTCGGGGCCGTTGACCAGGCCGATCAGGAACGTCGAGTCGGCGGGGAGCCCCTCGATGTCGAAGCGCCAGTCTATCGGTTGAGCGGAAGCGGCGGCTGCGCCAAGGAAGACGCAGGAGAGTAGGACGTTCCTCATCGACGTACAGGAAGGGGCGTTAGGGAGACTAGGCCATCCCGCGCTCCATGGCTGGTCAGTAATCGTCCCCCACTCCAGCCCTGGCACGCCCTACGTGCCCGCAGCATGGACAGGCGCCCGAGACGATGGCGGTGTTGGGCCTGTCGGTGTGCTCCCAAGCCTCGCCGGCGCCCGTCCGACCTCATCCTGCCAAGGACGCGCGAAAGGGCCGCCTCGGGGCATGAGGCGGCCCGTCCTGTTGAGGTGCCGACCGGATTTGAACCGGTGTACCAGGTTTTGTAGATCTGTTCGTGTGAGGCTGAAACAGGCGCGTAGAGAACGGGAGGGCCGACTCTGATTCGCAGGAGCCGCGCGGAGTCAACCGAATCGTCAAGCGTCGACGGGCGAGCTGGAGAACGCCCTCCGTCAGGACACGCCCGTGCCCTGTGAGAGCGTCTGGCTCAGGGAGCCCCTGGGGGAGAGGATATTCTTGCCGAGCGTGTAGATGAGTTCGGCCGTCGGCCGGAACTGGATGCGGACGCCGCGGACCTCCCGGTCCCCCCGCCACGTCTTCGTGGTGACGAGCCCGTCGAGCTCGACGCCGGTCTTCGTGTAGAACGAGGCAAGGTTGTATGCGGGGTCGTCGCCCGTGGCCGACCTGTCCGACCACTTCACCTCGACGGCCCAGTCGGGCTTCTGGCGGACCGGCTCGAGGTGGACGATGTCGACCTCCCCGCGCTTCCACCTCGCGTAGAACAGGTTGTCGATCGCCTCGCTGTGGAGCCACTGGCTGTAGACAGCCGTCTCGCAGAGGGCGCCCATCGCCTCGGCGTCTTCGGACACGTACCCGAACAGGGCCCCGCGCATCGACGGGTTCGTGAGGTAGACCTTGAACGAGGTGACCCGCTTGAACCGCCTCGCGTTCTGGTCCACCTTCTTCACGCGGCGGATGAGGAACGCAGCCTCCAGGTAGTCGAGGTACTTCCGGAGCGTGTTTTTCGCCACGCCCGACGACTGCGAGAGCTCTTCCAGAGTCACCTCCTGGCCCGTGTTGTAGGCGAGCGTGGTGAACAGGCGGTTGAGCTCCTGGATGTCCTGGATCCCGTAGAGGATCGGGAGGTCGCGGAGGAGCACCTTGTCGATGATGTCGCTCTTGATGTAGCGGGCGCTATCCTGACGGATCCTCTCGGAGAACACCGCCTCGGGGTAGCCGCCGTAGTTGAGATAGTTGAGGAGCTCGGCGTTGAGCTCCCCGATGTCCACCGACTCGCAGACGTCGTTCAACTCGCAGCGGGCGATGAGCTCGTCCTCGCGCCCGATGAACTGGAGGTACTCGGCGAACGTCAGCGGTGGGAGCAGGAAGTCCGTGAACCGCCCCGCCCCCGACTCCTGGCTCTTCATCTTGAGCGCGGCCGCGGCCGATCCGGTCGCGACGAACCGGACGTTTCGGAAGCTGTCGACCAGCGACTTCAGGTGGACCTCCCAGTCCTTGAGGTACTGGATCTCGTCGAAGAACACGTAGAGCTGCTCGTCCCGATGGCCGTGGATGTCGATGAACAGCCGCACGAGCTGTTCGAGCGCCATCCCGGAATAGAGCGGGGTCTCGAGCGAGGCGAGCACGATCCGGTCCCCAGGCACCCCCGCGTCGAGCAGGCCCTGGATGGCGTGGTAGGCCATGACCGTCTTCCCTACCCGGCGGGGACCCATGAGAATGACGGCCCGGCGGACCGAGACGTCTTCGACGAGGCCGTAGAACTCGTCGTAGTAGAACCGGCGAGGGAAGTCTTTGAGCCCAGGGTCGATCCCACGGCCCGTCCACCACGGATTGTCGAAGGTGAGGCGTTCACGGATTTCCTTTTCCGAGATCTCGATCATCGGGCTCGTCTCGTGATTGGCTCGACGTACTTCTAAGATCACTGCGGTGATCTTAGAAGGCAAAGGGGCTTAAAGTGACCGTTTGGGGTCCATGGGGTGCGTTTTTTCACTTCCGATAATGTGCCAACTGGCTGGTTCCCCACGCCAATTGGCACGAGACCCTCGGCACGAGTCCAACGGGCACGTCCGGTGACCGGCACGGTCAAGCCGCCTTGTCACCCCATCTTGACCGGGGTGCGGCAGGAGGGTGGCTCCCCTTCCTTTCCACTGAGATGCGCACCGTCCATCCACCCGCGGAGCGTGCCCCCTGCGCTTCTGCAACCGCCTCATCGGTTGCTCCAAGAGGTGCCGACCGGATTTGAACCGGTGTACCAGGTTTTGCAGACCTGTGCCTAACCCCTCGGCCACGGCACCGTGCGCTCAATCTACGCCGCCTCGGGGACGCCGCGGCGGATCTCCCGCAAAGACGCGCCCCGAGGCGGC
>JBCDLV010000269.1:0-4979 GCA_038744895.1 Bacteroidota bacterium
CGACGATTTCTTGCGCGGTGCCGCAGGCGACGACGTGATGGTGGGCGGCGACGGGTCCGACGAGTTGCTCGGCAACGGAGGCGACGACGAGGCACGGGGCGGGTCCGGCGACGACGTGATGGAGGGCGGGTCCGGCGACGACACGCTCGTGGGCGATGCCGGGACGGACGAGGCCCGTGGCGGCGGTGGCACCGACGCGTGCGCCGCCGAGACCGAGATCTCCTGCGAGACCGATCCCAACGAGTAGTGACCATGAGACATCTGCCCCTCCACATTCTGGGTCTGCTGGCGATAACCGCCGGCGCCGTGCACGCACAGCCTGCCGACCCACCCGTCACCTACGCACTGCCGTTCGCCTCCGAAGGCAATGTCGTCGAGCTAGCCCTCGGCGGCGATGCGAGTGACGCGGCCGAGGTCGTCGTCGCCCAAGCACCTACTTGGCTCGCCTTCCGAACACCTCGCGCTGACGCCGTCGCTGTGGACGCTAGCGAGCCTATCGCTGCGCTCACGTTCGACGTAGCTCCAGACGCACCCGTCGGCGAGCCTGCTGAGATCTCACTCGACGTGCGCTCCGCCAGCGGGGTCGTGCTCGCCACACACAGCATCCGGCTGGAGGTCGAGGCGCCAGCAGAGCTATCGGTCGGCCTTCCACGTCCGAACCCGTCGCGGTCGGTATCGCTTCTGGACATCGTTGTACCCGGCGACGCCACCGTGAGGGCCTTTGCATACGACGTGCTGGGCCGCGAGGTGGCCGTCCTCGCTGACGCCCCGCTGGCGGCAGGGGCGCACACGCTCCGGCTGGACACGGGCGCGCTGGCTACCGGGACGTACGTGGTCCGCGTCACGTCGGAGGCAAGCCGCGAGCGCTCCGTTGAGGTCCGGCGCCTGACCGTCGTCCGGTAACCGCGTCGCGCAGGTGGCTTGCCCGCTGGCACCCAGCGCACTAGCGCGGCGCCAGCGGGAACGCACCCGCAGGAAGAGAGCGATGGTCCGTTCGAGGAACGCGCGGCGTCTCGCGTGCTCGTACCCTCGTCTGGATCCGTTCGCTGCCCTGTGCCCGCCTCCCGTGCCCTCGCCCTGCTGACGGCCTGCCTGCTGGCGGCCGGCGTCGCCAGCGGGCAGGCGGCCTACCGCTTCGACCACGTCGGGACGGAGGACGGGCTCTCGCAGAGCAGCGTGACTGCGCTGGCGCAGGACTCCCAGGGCTACCTCTGGATCGGCACGGACGACGGCCTCAACCGCTACGACGGGCTCTCGGTCGTGGTCTACCGCCACATCCTGGAGGACCCGACGACGGTCCCGAGCAGCCGCATCACCTCCCTCCTGGTCACCGACGGCGGCGATCTGTGGGTCGGCACGATGGGCGGGCTGGCGCGGTTCGACCGGCAGACGGAGACGTTCCGCACGCCAGCGGGGGCGCCGGGCGATCCAGCGTCGCCGTGCAGCGCCGACGTGACCGCCCTCTCGACGGACGCCGCTGGCGCGATGTGGGCCGGGACATTCTCCGGCGGCCTGTGCCACCTGACGCGCGCCCCCGCTGCCGACAGCAAGGTGGCTCGACGCGCGCCGCAGGCCGAGTGGTCGGCGACGCGGGTTGAGGTCGAGGCCCCAGACGGCACATCCATCGAGCGCATCTACGCGCTCCTCACGGACGTCGGGGGCACGCCCTGGGCCCTGCTGGCGCCGGGCCGCGAAGCCGAGAACCGGGCCTGCCGGACGACGCCAGCGGGCGCCTGTGTGTTCGACGACCCAGCCACGCTGGTCCGCACGGTATCCCCCTCGTCCCGCACGGTCCTCGTCGACACGACGCCGTCGATGGGCCTCGGGACACGATCGGCGGACGGGTCGGTCGAGCGCGTTCGCCGTCCGACTCTGCCAGCGGGCGTCGAGATCGCCCACTCACAAGAAGTCGTCGCGGTGGAGGGCGGGGACCTCTGGGTCGGCACGACCGACTCAGGACTGCTGGTCGTCGATCCGGAGACCGGGCGCGTGGACACCGTCCTGCCGGACCCCGAAGGCCCGCGCTCGATATCGAGCCCCTCGGTGCAGAGCCTGCTCGTCGACCAGCAAGGATCGGTATGGGTCGGCACCGCTCGTGGACTCGACCGCTGGGCTCCTCCGGACGCGGCCGCGTTCCAGGTCTACGGACGAGGGCCGCGCGGAGGGCTCTCGGACGAGCGCGTCACAGGCCTCCTCGAAGCACGCGACGGGACCTTGTGGGTCGGCACGCGCGACGGGATCAACCGACTGCGACCGGGCAGCCGGCGCGTCGATGTCCTGCGCCAGCAGGATCGAGGCCCCAACGCCAACGCCTTCTGGTACCTCGCCGAGGGCCGAGACGGCACCATCTGGGCTGGGTCGAAGCAGGAGGGCCTGTTCCGCATCGCGCCGGGCAGCGACCGGGTCGAGTCGGTCGATGTGTTCGCCGACCTGGACAGGCCACCGGAGGGTCCCTCGGGGATGCAGGTCCGGCACGTCCTCGAAGACCGAGAGGGGCGGATCTGGGTGGCGCTCGACCAGGGCCTCGCGATCCGCACGGCCGATGGGCAGTGGCACACGACGCTTGCGGGCGACGGCTTCCCCCTCCCCTCGGCCCGAACCAACATCACGTACCAGGACCGGCGTGGGCGGATCTGGGTGGGCACCGACGCGGGGCTGTGCATCCTGGCCCACGACGCCAGCGTGCCCGACGACCTGCGGTTCGGGTGCTACCAGAACGACCCCGCCAGCCAGGCGACGCTCGGCGCCGACATCGTGTGGGCGGTTGCCGAGGACGCCGACGGCCACCTGTGGGCGGGCACCGTCGGCGGCGGGCTGGCCACGTTCGACTACCAGCGCGGCACGTTCGAGCGGCTGACCACGCGCGACGGACTCCCCAACAACACGGTCTACGGCCTGGTGGCCGACCGCGACGGCGCGCTCTGGGCCACCACCAACGCGGGGCTCGCCCACATCGAGCCGACCACGCGCCGTGTCACGGTGTTTACGACCGCCGACGGCCTCCCCAGCGACGAGTTCGACTTCATGGCCTACGACGCCGGGCCGAGCGGGACCGTCTACGCGGGCGGGCCGAGCGGCTTCGTGTCGTTCGACACGGACCGTGTGTTCGACGGGCGCGCGTCGATGCCCGTGGTGGTGACTGGGGCACAGGTATTCGGCGAGCCGTACCCCGGCCTCTTCGCCGACGGCGACACGCTCCGCCTGCAGTACGACCAGAACTTCTTCCAGCTTCGCTTCTCGTCCCTCGACCTTCGCTCGCCGCGACGCGCCCGCTACCGCTACCGTCTCGACAACTACGAGGACGAATGGCGGACGACCGACGCCGACACGCCCGAGGCGGGCTACACCGCCGTGCCCCCGGGCGAGTACACGTTCCTGGTTCGCAGCGACGGCATCCGGCCCATCGCCGCGACGCGCCTGCACGTGATCGTGGTCCCCGCGATGTGGCAAACAGCATGGTTTCAGGTGGGCATTGCACTCGCCCTGCTCCTGGTCGCGGGTGGCGTCACGCTCGTCGTCCAGCGCCAGCGGGCCGTCGTCCGGTCCCAACGCGAGGCCGACGTGGCCGAGCTCAAGCGGCGCGTGGCCGAGGGCCGCGACCGCGAGCGGGTCCGGCTGGCGCGCGAGCTCCACGACGGGCCGGTCCAGGACCTCTACAGCCTCGGGCACGAGCTCGACCGGATCCGCCTGCGGGAGTCCACCGGTGACACGCAGAGCCTGAGCGAGGCCCGCGAGCGCGTGACGACGGTGACCTCGAACCTCCGAGACGTGCTGGCGACGCTGCGGCCACCCGTCATCCCACACCTCGGGCTGGCGGCGGCGCTGGAGGCCCTGGCCCGCCGGAGGCGGCACCGCCAGCTGGCGATCACGCTCGACCTCGACCGGGAGGCCGCAGCCGAGCTGCCCTCGGAGGTCCAGAACGCGATCTACCGAATCGTCCAGGAGTCGCTCGCCAACGTGGTCAAGCACGCCGAGGCCACCTCGGTCCGCGTCGCGCTCCGGCGCCAGCTGCGCGGGGTCGAGGTGACCGTCGAGGACGACGGCGTCGGGTTCGAGCCGCCGACGCAGCTGCTCGACCTGGCCCGCGCCGGTCGGTTCGGGGTCGTCGGCGCGTCGGAGCGGGCGGAGGTCCTCGACGGCACGCTGCGCGTGGAGAGTGCACCCGGGCAGGGCACGACGGTCCGCGCGTGGCTGCCGCTCAGCGTCGCGTAGGCTGGCATTGCACCCGCGACAGGCCCGCTGGCGCCAGCAGGGGCGCCGCGGAGTCGTGTGCAGCCCGCTGGCGTCCTAGCCGCTCGGCGCCAGCGGTCCCGAGCCACGGGCTTCGACAGTAGGTTGGCGGCATGATCCGTGTTCTCATCGCCGACGACCATCCGGCCTTCCGCTCCGGCCTCGCCGCCTTCCTCGATGCCGAGCCCGATGTCGAGATCATCGGCGAGGCCAAGAACGGCGCCGAGGCGCTTCAGTTTGCCGTCAAGAACCGCCCGGACGTGCTGGTGCTCGACCTCGAAATGCCAGGGCTGTCCGGCATCGAAGTCACCGAGCGCATCCGCGACCAGGCGCCCGACGTGAACGTGCTCATCCTGAGCGCCTACGAAGACCAGGACTACATCTTCGGCGTCCTCGACCACGGCGCGGCGGGCTACCTCACCAAGCAGGAGCCGCTCGACGTCACGCTCGACGCCATCCGGGGCGTCGCCAAAGGCGAGACCGGGTGGCTCTCGCGGCGCATCTCGGCCCTCTTCGTCGGCGCGAGGCGGCAGGCGCCCGACCGCGATCGCCTGCTCGGAGACCTCTCGACGCGCGAGCAGGAGGTCCTCGCTGAGCTCGCGCATGGCCGGAGCAACGCCGAGATCGCCGACCGCCTGTTCGTGTCTACGAGCACGATCAAGAAGCACATGAACAGCGTGTTCGAGAAACTCGGGCTGCGGACGCGCGCGCAGGCGGTGGCCTGGATGTGGCGCCACGGGCTCGTCGAG
>JBCDLV010000270.1:0-4960 GCA_038744895.1 Bacteroidota bacterium
GTCCTGTTCTTCCTGTTTTTGTTGTATAAAATCTGGCAACCATTTTTTCATCACTTTAATCATCTCCTGTTTTTTAACCGGTTTCGCGATGTAGTCATCCATTCCCGCATCTAAACATCTCTGATCATCACCCTTCATTGCATAAGCCGTAAAGGCAATGATCGGTGTTTTCGAAAACCCTTCGCGCTCTTCCAGGCCGCGGATCAGTTTTGTCGCTTCAAAACCGTCCATTTCCGGCATGTTACAATCCATAAAGATTAAATCAAACTGGCGTTGTTTCATCAGTTTAATTGCTTCCACCCCATTACCGGCAGGTGTAACACGACATTTCATTTTCTCCAGCATGGTTGTGGCAACCATCTGGTTGGTTGGATTATCTTCAGCGAGCAGGATTTGAGCATTATCAAAGGTCATATTTTCAGCTTTCGTGCTTCTGTTCTGATTCTGCGCTTCCTGTAATAAATGACGGGTAATGAGCTGTTCCCCGGATTTATGAGGGCTGGATCAGGTCGATGACCTTGATGCCCGTCTCGAGAACCTCGACGGAGGTCGCCAGCTGGTCGAAGCTGGGGGGCGACTGGTGGATCGAGCGGTCCTGGGCCGTCGTCGGCTGCGGGAGCCCGTCGATGGCCTGGCCGACCACGTTGAACAGCCGGCCACGGACCTCCTCGCCGACCGGCATCGAGATCGCCTTGCCCGTGTTGACGACCGTCGTGCCCCGCGTGAGGCCGTCGGTCGAGTCCATCGAGATGGTGCGGACGCGGTTCTCGCCGAGGTGCTGCTGCACCTCCAGCACGAGTGTGCCGTCGTCGCCACGGTCGATCTCCAGGGCGTCGTAGATCTCAGGGACGGCGTCGGCGGGGAACTCGCAGTCGACGACCGGGCCGATGACCTGGAGGACGTCGCCGGTCGTGGTGCCGGTGGCCGGGGCTGCTGGCGTGACGGTTTCCATTGCGGGGGCGTGTCGGGAGGGAGTCCGGGAAGCTACCGACCGGCCAGCGGGGCGCCGGTGAACGGGCGTCGCCCGCCCGGCGAAGGTTCCGGGAAGGCGGGGCGAGAGGACCGCAGACGACGGACCGTGGACGGCCGAGCCCTCCGCCTGCTGGCGGCGCACCTCCGCTGGCGCTGACGCCTCGCCAGCGTGGTCTAGAAGCGGATCGAGGCGCCGGCGCCGAGCAGGAGGTTCTCGGCCTCGTCCGTGAGACCGAGATCAAACGACGCGTCGAGTTGGACATCGGGCGTGACAAGGAACGTCAGACCGCCGCCGCCGAAGACCGGCGTCGCGTTCTCACTGGTGAAGGCCGCGAGCTCGGCATAGACCGAGAGCGCGTCCGTGAGCGACGTCCCGAGCACCGCCACCGCCTCGCCGACGATAATCGCGTCAGGCTCGCCGTTGGCGTACGTGGCGCCGAGAATGGTCGTGAGCCCGACGGTCGGAGACAGTGACCAGCCCGCGATCGCGCGGACCGCAGCCCCGATATCGTTGGCTTCCGTCGTCGGAATCAAAACGGACGGCAGGAGAGCGATGATCGGGCCGTTCGTGGCGAGTTGGATCTTGGCACCCACCTCGATCACGTCGAGCCCGGGGTTTCCGTTGGAACTCCCGAAATCGGTGTTCGGCGGGGCGACCGATACGTCAATGACATCGTACACAGACGAGCCCAGGCGGATCTCGACGGCATCCGTTACTCCATACCGTAGGAGGACCGGGAACGAGTAGGTCGTGGCTGACCCACCGATGCCGACGTCGAGGGACACGAAGTTCAGACGCGAAGCCTGGGGGAGCCCCGCCTCGACCTGGACCGTTCCACGGTCGACGACGAGCGGGCTGAACCCGAAACCAGGCCGGTCGGTCGCGATCTGCGCGCTGGCGGACGACGCCAGCAGGACGAAAACGAGCACGAGCGAACGGGAGGGCACGGCGGCACGGGCAGACAGGCGGTTGTAACGCAAACGGAGCACCGGGATCCGCAGGCCCTGCCCGGCTACGCTCAGTCTCCGCTGGCGGCCACCAGGGCCTGCTGGCGTTTCAGCTCTGCGTCGATGGCCACCAGGCCCCACGGCAACGCCGCAAGCGACCCGATCAACAGCATCAGCCCGCCGCCCAGCACCCAGCCTTGGCCACCGGCGCCCTGGGCTTCGACCCATGTGCCCACCTGGATGAAGCCAAAGCCTACGAGGCTCACGACGCCGACCCATCGGATCCACGCGGCGGCCACCGCCAGGACCCGCTGGCGGCTCTCGCCAGGAAGCGCGAGGATCGCGTCCTTGTTCGGGAGGTTGAGACCCGGGGCACCGGGCCGACGGATCAGCGCAGACGTTCCCTCCATCACACCCGCCAGCCCGAGGCCGACGAGCGGAAGCGTGAGCCAGGCACCGAGGGAGCGGTCGGCCCAGCGATCTGGCTCACCCGAGGCGTCGAAGTGCGCGGGGATCTTCTCCGGCACCGCCGGCCACAGCATGACCGCCCACGCGATGAGTCCGAGGGCGAGGGTCCACAGCAGGAGGCGGCTCCACGACATGGACCGCCTACGCAGCCTGCCGTCAATAGTGTCGGTACCCGCTGGCGTGAAGCGGCACGTGGTTGCCATCCGGCAGGCGGAGTTGGACGCCATCGTCCGGCTCGGTGATCTGGCCGACGACCGCGTAGGTATCGGCCGCCAGCTTGGGCGCGTCGGCTTCGGACAGCGTGAACATGAGCTCGTAGTCCTCACCGCCGTAGAGCACGAACGCCTCCGGCCTCTCGCCATACCGCTGCGCAGCCAGCGCCGTCTGGACGTGCACGGGCAGCAGCCCACCGTCGATGACCGCCCCGACCACGCCGGCCTGGCTCAGGTGATGCGCCTCGCTGGCCAGACCGTCAGACACGTCGATCAGAGACGAGGGCCGCACGCCCGCATCGGCCCAGGTCTGGACGCGGTCCAGCCGGGCCTGGGGCATCAGGTGGCGCTCGACGACGTAGGCGAACTCCGTGAGGTCTGGCTGCGGCGGCTCGTCGGGAGCACCGTCGCCCGCGCTCATCCCGTCCTTGCCCGCCATCAGCACCTTCAGTCCGGCGGCTGACGCGCCGAGGTCTCCGGTCACACACAGCAGATCGCCCGGAGACGCGCCGGAACGCCTCACGATCTCGTCCTCTGCCGCCTCGCCCACAACCGTCACCGAGAGCATGAGCCGCGCCGAGGCCGTCACGTCGCCGCCGACGACCGCCAGCCCGTACGTCTCGCACGCCTGGGCCATGCCGGTGTACAGCGCCTCGGCGCCCTCGACAGACAGGTTGTTGGGCAGGCCGAGCGCCACCGTCGCGTAGAGCGGACGCGCGTTCATCGCGACGACATCGCTCACGTTGGTCGCGATGGCCTTCCACCCGAGCGCTCGCAGCGGCACGTACGTGCGGTCGAAGTGGACGCCCTCGACGAGCGCATCGGTCGTCACGACGTGGACCCGGCTCGGGCCGTCGCTCCCCGCGGACCCGACGCGGTAGACCGCGGCGTCATCTCCGATCCCTAGGACGAGGTCCTTCCCGCTGGCGGCATCGGCAAGCGTGGCGTTCAGTCGGTCGATCAGGCCGAACTCGCCGACGTCGGAGACGGGCGTAAACGGCTGAGCGTCGGGAGCGTCGGGCATGGCTGGATGAGGAGACTGGGCATTCAACGTAGCCGGTCGCCAGCGGAGCCGCCTCCGCACCGTCTTCAGAGGCCAGACGACGCCGGCGCCTACCGGAGGGCGATCATCGCGGCCACCAGGAGGCCGAGGGTGCCGAGGACAAGTCCGACTCCTGAGTACAACCGAGCGAGATCCGACCACGCGCTTTCGTCCTCGAACAGGTCCTCCTCGTCGCTCGGCTCCGACAGCATCTGGCGCGCGCGGACGCACTGCACGATCATGTACACGGAGGCCGCTCCGATGAGCGTCGCGAACGCGACGTCGATCACCGCTCCTGCTCGACCGTCAGCAGGATGCCTACCGGCTCGATCGTCGGGCGGCGGTCGCCAGCGGGCGAGAAGACGCCGTCGGTCGCGGGGACGAACCAGGACTCGTCGCCCTGGCGGATGAGCACCTCGAACGGGACGCCGTCGAGCGTGCCGTCGTCGCCCTCGATGCTCCACGAGAGTGTCCGCGTGGGCTCGTCCCAGCGTGCGCGGAGAGTGGGCAGGCCCTCGCTCCGCACCCACCGATCGAAGAGCGGCCCGAGGTCTCGGCCCGAGGCCTCCTCCAGCGCCGCCCGAAAGCCGTCGGTCGCCAGCGGGCGATCGGCGAAATCGCGGCCCAGCTGGCGGATCGCCTCGTAGAACACGTCCTCGCCCAGCGTCAGGCGCAGCAGGTGAAAGACGGCACCGCCCTTCTGGTAGACCGTCGGCGTGAGCACATCCGCCGGGTCGTCGTAGGCGGACGGTGCGAGCACACGGGCGGCATCCTCGGCCGAGATCGACCGCGACATGAGCGTCAGGTAGCGGCGCCCGGCGTCCTCGCCATCCATCAGGCGGTAGGCCTCGTTCGTGAAGTAGGTGGCTGCCCCCTCCGCGAGCCACAGGTCCCGCCAGTCGGACGGCACGATGGCGTTTCCCCACCACTGGTGGACGAGTTCATGGAGGTTGACCTCTTCGACGATGGTCCGCCCGGTGGCCTCGGTACGGTAGAGGTCGGCGCGGAGGAAGGACGCCGTGACGTTCTCCATGCCAGCGTACACCATCGGCACCTGGACGGTCATATAGCCCGCGTACGGGTACGGCCCGAGGAGGTCGGTGAGGACCGCGAGCGCCTCGGGCGTCCGGCTCAGACCGCCAGCGGGCTCTCCGGCCAGGAGCGCGTGGCGGACCGGCACGGCGGCGTCCTGGTCGGTGATGTCAAAGTCCGCGACGGCGAAGGCGAACGTGTAGGGCGGCGAGTCGCCGTCGAGCACGAACCGGGCGTAGCGTCGCCCGCTGGCGACCGAGTCCGAGACGGCAGCCCCGCTGGCGAC
>JBCDLV010000271.1:0-4954 GCA_038744895.1 Bacteroidota bacterium
CAGGTCAGCCCCATCCGCCCGCGCTCGATGTTGGTGCCTCCTACGTCGACCGTCCGCACACGGCCGGATTCGAGGTCTACGACCCGCACACGAACGTCGTCGTCGACGAATGCCAGATGGGTTCCGTCCGGAGACCACGCGGGCTCCCACGCCATCACGGACTCGCCGATGTCGATCCGCCGCGGCTCGCCGAGGCCGTCCTGGCCGGCCAGCATCAGGCCGTACCCCTCGCCGCCGGCGTCCGAGAACCACGCGATCTGGTTCCCCTTGGGCGACCACAGTGGCACGCGGTCGGCGGCGTCGGGCGAGCGGGTCAGGTTGCGGGCGTCGCCGTGCTCGACGGGCACCGTGAACACCTCGCCGCGAGCCGACATGACGGCGCGCTGGCCGGTCGGTGAAAGCGAGACGGCCTGGACGGCATTCGTCACGTCCTCCCACTGGATCGCCGCCCAGGGGAAGTCGCCCCGGATGGAGATGGAGAGCGTCTCGACGCGGTCCGTCGCCGGGTCGAAGAGGTGGAGGCGTCCCTCCCGCTCCATCACGAGCGCGTCCGGCCCGGCGCTGAGCCACTTGACGTCAGCGCCGTCGAAGTCGGTCCGCTGGCGCAGCGCCCCGGTGGCCGGCTCGAAGGACCAGACGTTCATGGTCCAGTCGCGGTCGGAGAGGAAGTAGATCGTGTCGCCGTGCCAGACCGGGTGGACGTCGGTCGTCCGCTCGTTGGGCAGGCGTGTCTCGGCAAGCGATTCGAGATCGAGAATCGTGAGCGGCGTGTTCTGGCCGCCGCGGTAGGCGCGCCACTCGTCGTCCCAGCGCGTCATGCGGTCGACGATGAGCCGCTCGCCGTCCGGGCTGTAGGCGGCGTCGTTGCCCCACGGCGCGGGGATCATCTCCGACGGGCCGCCCGCGGTCGAGACCGTCCACAGCCGGTTGTAGCCGACGGGCGCCGTCTCGCGCGAGGTGGCGTAGAGCACGCGATCGCCGTCGGGCGTCCAGCCGCGGGCCTCGGCGCCAGCGGGGTACCACGTCAGGCGCGTCGGGTCGCCGCTGTCGAGGGGGACAGTGTAGACGGCCGGGATACCCGCCCGGTTGGAGGTGAACGCCACCGTCCGGCCGTCGGGCGAGAGATGGGGGTCCGACTCCACCGCTGGCGTACTGGTGAGCCGGCGCGCGTCGCCGCCGGAGCGGCCGGCCACCCAGAGGTCGCCGCCGTGGGCGAAGACGACGTGCGTCTCGCTGAGGGTCGGCTGGCGCAGGAGGAGGGTTTCCTGGGCCTCGGCGGGCAGCGACGCCAGCAGGAACGCGAGGAGGGCGAGGGAGCGAGCCATGGGTGTGTCGGTGGAGGCTCGCAACATACCGGGCCGCTAATTCCCTCGCATCACCGAGGCGGTGCCAAATCGCCAGCGGTCAGGCGGTCTTCTCGCGTTGCGCCAGTAGCGAGCGCTCGCGGCCGTTACGGATATACAGCTGTTGAAAGCGTCGACGAAGTGCTCCAGGTTGTGCGTGGCCACGCAGACGGTGTCGCCAGCAGGGTAGACGTAGCCGTGCAGCAGAACTGACACGGCGTAGACCGGATCGGCCGCGGTCGGGGCCGGATCGGCGAGTGAGGTGCTGGCACAGAGGGGCGCCAGCGAGGAGGGGTAAGCGCATTGCAGGAGGCTGCACACCTCTATTAGCAACCACTATGGACTCATAGTTGTGCCATCCCGACATCCCCCGGCTGGCACGGAAAGTCCTATCTAAACCTTGCCTGGTGGGTCCACGAGGTGGGCCATCTGGCGGCGGGCCATCATCTTGCCCTTTCCCCATTCTCGGTCCTTCGGGTATCGAGGCTCGCAAACGTACTCAGACCCGCTCGATCGTGGGCCGACGATGGCAGCGATGAACCATCGGTAGTTCTTGTGAATGAACCGGCCGATCCCACGCTGTGCCCCGATCACTTTCTGAGCGAACAGGTGGTGTCCCTCCTGCCCGGACTGCCCGCGTACGATGAAGAGACCGAGTTCGACCCGTTCTACAATCTCCCGCTGTGGGGTGAAGTATTGAATCTCCCGGTTGTGCGAGAACGCGAACCACCCTTTATCGGCTACGTAGGGGATCCACTCCTCATCGGGCGCTCCGGGCTTAAGCACATCCCGGTGCCGGACGAGACGGAATCCGGCCTCCAGCACAGGCAAGACGAACTGGTCAGAATCGAGATCTTCGTCTACGTAGAAGACAACGCGGCTGAAGTCGAACTCGGCCACTACGCGGCGCGTCTGGACACTTCGTAGCGGTACGCCTCAGCCGCCAAATCCTCGTCTAGCCCGTAGCCCTCAGCGATGGCACGGATGGTCTCGCCAGCCTTCGCCCGTTCCCACACGGTTGCTGTCTTTATCCCCGTCCCGTCGATGGTGGGACGGCCGAACCGGACGCGCGGGTCAATCCGAATTGCGCGGCTGTCGCTGCCCGGGTAAGTCGGGAAGAGTTCAACGGGCCGATCCTCTTCGTACTGGATCCGGTCCACGTAGCGCTCGACGATCGGTCTGAGCACGTACTGCTGCCACTCCGAGGCGTCCACAAGGTCGTCCGCAACATTGCGATAGACCCCAGTCCCCACCCAATAACCGTCAGGCCGGAGAAACGGCCGATCCACTCCACGATCGCGTTCGGCAACAACAAAGTTGCGGAGCCGTCGGGTCGGAACACCGCCCTGGTCCTGCATCAACCGGACTATGTATGCCTCGACAAGGTTTTGAAATGAGAGTCTACCATCCGGCCCTCCAGGCCCCACGATGAGTTCGTCTCTCATCCCGCCGCTCTCGGTAGGGCGGAGCCAGTCACCGAGAGTACGGGCGGGGACACCGCAGACCATAGCAACGTCCCGCTGCGTGTAGAACGGGACCTCGCTAGGATGGCTACCGCCGTAGAACTCCGTGATCTCCACGCGTGCTGAATGGGTCGGGACCTTGGAAGTACCGGGGACGAGTGCTAAGGGCGTGTCACACTGCCGTTCAGATGATACAACGGGCGTGCCAGACGGTTCGGTCGCCCACTGTCCCGTACGACATCTCCACCGGCGGCCCGGAAGTCGAAAGTCTACAGAGTGGATTCGAGTTACTCAGGTCAATCGGAGGCGAACCTTCGGACGCACTGGAGCAACGCCAGGCGCGGTGGTTACGCCGTGCCCACGTCCTCCGCCAGCAGGGCGTCCACAGGTGGGAGGTCCCGGTACCAGTCGTGGTGCTTCGACCACTTCGCGCACGCGAGGCACTGCGTGTCGCGCCACACCCGCTTGCACTTCGGACACTGGCCACCGGTGTCGAACGTGTGCCACGCGTGCCCACACCGGCACGACCAGAGGTCAGACGGTGTGGGCTCCCACTCGCAGCGAGGGCAAGCGATCCTCACCCGGCGTCGGGCGGCGGCGGAGGCGTCGCTGCGAACACGGCCTGGAGCGCGCCCACGTCACCCGCCTTCTTCCACTCGCCGAGGCTCTGGCTCCACACGAACGACTCGCGCGTGAGGTCGCCAGCGGAGGCCTGCTGGCGGAGGGCGTCGAGCCCGAATGGGCCGGTCGACTGGCCGTCCTTGGACACGTGGAAGCTGACCGCATCGGGCGGCGGAGGCGGAGCGGCGGGCGACTGCTGCTGAGGAGCGGCCTGCTGCGGCTGCGCGCCGCCCATCATGGCGCCGCCCATCATGGCGCCGCCCATCTGGTTCGCCATCATCATGCCCGCGCCCAGGCCGACGCCAGCGGCAGCGGCCCCGCCGCCGGGGTTCTCGGCCGCCTTGCCGATGGCCTGCGCCGTCTGGTACTGCGTGTAGGCCCCGAGATCGCCGAGAACGCCCATCGAGGTCCGCTCGTCGAGGACCTTCTCCACCGCTGGCGGCAGCGACACGTTCTCGACGAACAGGTTGAGCACCTCGATGCCGTACTCCTCCATGTCGGAGGCCATCCGCTCGGTCACGAAGCCGCCGAGCTCGTCGGCGTTGGCCGCCATGTCGAGCGCCGCCAGCTTGGACTCGCCGAGGACGTCGGTGAACCGCGAGACGATGATGTTGCGGATCTGGTTCGTGATCGACTCCGTGTCGACGTCGCCCGAGGTGCCGACGATGGTCTCCAGGAACGGCGTGGGATCGCTCACGCGGAAGGCGTACGTCCCGAACGCCCGCAGCCGCATCGGCCCGAACTCGGGGTCGCGGAGCATGATGGGGTTCTTGGTCCCCCAGCGCTGGTCCATGAAGCGGCGCGTGTTGACGAAGTAGACCTCGGCCTTGAACGGGCTCTCGAAACCGTACTTCCATCCCTCCAGCGTGGTCAGGATGGGCAGGTTGGCCGTGTCGAGCGTGTAGGTGCCCGGTTCGAACACGTCCGCCAGCCGGCCCTGGTCCACGAAGATGGCCGTCTGGCCCTCGCGCACGACGAGCTTGGCGCCGGACTTGATCTCGTTCTGGTAGCGAGGGAAGCGCCAGGCGAGCGTGTCGCGCGAGTCGTCGGTCCACTCGATGATGTCGATGAGTTCGCCGCGGAGGCGATCCATGAGGCCCATGTCAGTCGGGGTCGGGGTAAAGGGTGTACGAGGCAGGCGCCGGCTCGGTCCCGGCGGCTGGCCCGCTGGCGCCAGCGGGGGCGGCATCGGCGCGGATGCCCCCCTCTCCACGTCGGTGGTCAGGGAGGGGCTCACCCGGAGTGCCGGTTGCTGTTCGGGAGGATCTCGCCGCAGGTTGCGCGTCGCCGCGGGCGACGGCCGTCACGCGCTCGCGCACCGGCGACACCCGCTGGCGGATGGCGTCGACGATGGCGGCGGCGTCGAGGGCGCCGCAGGTAAACACATCGAGCGTGACGAGTCCTGCTTCGGGCCAGGTGTGAACGCTGGCGTGGCTCTCGGAGAGGAGCACGATGCCTGTCACGCCCTCGGGCTGGAACTGGTGGAACTGGGCGCCCAAGACCGTGGCGCCAGCGGCACGGCACGCC
>JBCDLV010000272.1:0-4946 GCA_038744895.1 Bacteroidota bacterium
AGGCGGCGGATGCGCGTCCGCGTGCGCCCGTCCTCGACGGCCTTCTCCACCTCGAAGTGGACATCGCCGAGCGACGCGATCTGCGGCAGGTGCGTGATGGCGATGATCTGATGGAACTGCGCCAGCCGGTGCATCGACTCGCCCGCGCGCCGCGCGATGGGCCCCGAGATGCCCGTGTCGATCTCGTCGAACACGAGGATCGGCAGCCGCTCCGACTTGGCGAGGATGGCCTTGAGCGCCAGCATGATGCGCGACACCTCGCCCCCGCTGGCGACCTTGACGAGTGGCTTTGGGTCCTCGCCGAGGTTGGCCGAGAGGTGGAACTCCACGAGGTCGGCGCCCGCGGGGAAGGCCGTCACGCGCCGCTGGCGTGCGCCTTCGGGGAGCGAGACCCACCCGTCGTCGTCGTCCTGGAAGTCGAAGCGGACCTCGAAGCGGGCGTGGGGCATGCCCAGCGTCGCCAGCTCGACGGCGACGGCGGCCTCGATGCGCTCGGCGACCTCGTGGCGCTTCTGGCTGAGGCGGTAGGCGGCCTGGCTGAGGCGCTCCTGGGCCTCGGCGATCTGCTCGTCCAGCCGGGCGATGGCTCCCTCGAAGTCCTTGGCGAGAGCATACGTCTCCGAGATCTCGGCGTAGTAGGACAGGACGGCCTCGACGGTACCGCCGTACTTCCGCTCCAGGGTGTCGATCTCCTGCATCCGCTCGCGGATTTCGTCCAGCCGCTCGGGGTTAAACTCGATCTCGGCGTTGTAGCCCTGGAGGAACTGCGTCGCCTCCTTGAGCGCGATCTCGGCGGAGCGCACGTCCGCCAGGGTCTCGTCGAACGTCGGGTCGATGCGCGCGAGGTCCTGAAGTTGGTTGCGGACCAGGACGAGCCGGTCGTAGAGCGCGTCGTCGGACTCCGAGATCTGGGCGTAGAGGTCGGCGGTAGCCTCGTAGAGGTGCTCGGCGTTTTCGAGCACGCGGCGCTCGGCGGCCAGGTCCTCCGACTCTCCCTCTTTCAGGTCGCCTTCCTCGATCTCGGCGATCTGGAAGCCGTAGAGCTCTTTTTGCTTCTGGAGGTCGTTCTCTCGGCGCACGAGGTCCGTCCGCTCCGACGCCAGCTGGGCCACGCGCTGGTAGGCCTTGCGGTAGCGCCCGACGAGGCCGCCCAGGCCGCCGAAGTTGTCCAGTAGCTCGACGTGGGTCTCGGTGCGGAGGAGCGATTGGTGCTCGTGCTGGCCGTGGAGGTCGATGGTGTTGGAGGCCACCTCGCGGAGCACATCGAGCGTGGCCGGCGTGTCGTTGACGAACGCTCGGCTGCCCCGTGCCGAGATCTCGCGGCGGATGACGAGATCGCCGCCGTCGGTCGGGTCGATCTCGTGCTCCTCCAGGAGAACCGGGAGCCGCCCCTCCCCGGCATTGTCGAACACGCCCTCGACCACGGCCTTTTTGGCTCCCGTCCGCAGCGCCTCAGTCGAGGCACGATCCCCCAGGAGCAGCTTGAGCGCGCCCAGCAGGATCGACTTGCCGGCGCCAGTCTCGCCCGTGATGATGTTGAGGCCGCTGTCGAACTCGACCTCCAGGCGCTCGATGAGCGCGTAGTCGCGGATGGTGAGGCTGCGGAGCACCGGGTGGCGAAACGGTCGGGGGAGGAAGGCTAGCTCTGACCGCTGGCGCACGCCGTCCGATCCCCGCAAAAAAACGACGGCACGGTGAGCCACCTGCGTCCGGGATCTCGGTGCAGGCTGTAGACCTTTCCCATCTGGATGCCTCGCTTTCTCCCCGTCGTCGCCCTGGCACTCCTCACCGCCAGCGGGGCTGCGGCTCAGATCTGCCCCGCTGGCGCCACGGATCTCGGCGACGGCGTCTGCCTCGTCGTCGAGGACGCGCAGCCCTCTGGTACCGCGCCAGCCGGCCTCTCGCCAGCGGACGTCGTTCCGTTCGGCATCCCACGGGTGCGGTCGGCGGACATCGACTTCGACAGTACGACGGTGCCCTACACCGTCCGCCTCCAGGAGCTCTTCGCGACCGACCCAGACTCGGGCCGACCGTCCATCCGGATCGCCGTTGTCGCCGAATGGACGCACCTACCCGGCACGCCGTACTACTCCATGAGGGCCCAGGCCGACGGCACCCTCTTCAACCCCACCAACTCATCGGGGCTGCCCGTCGGGGCGGGCGAGACCCACTACCGGGCACGCGACAGCTTCCCCCAAGACATCGTCGCGGCACCCGGCAACCTCGTCTTCCGGAACGTCCTCGTGGTCGGGGTCCGGGGCGAGGGCCTCGACGACGAGGAATGGGAAAGCCTACAGGCGCAAACGCGAGCGCGCGCTGCGACCTTCCGCGCGACGTGGTACGGAGCGCTCGCGGCTTTCCAGCCCGCTCTCACCTCGGAGATCCAGATCGCGGCGGACTCGGTGAGCGCGGGCGAGCCGTTCGACCTCGACGTCGTCGTCACGAACCCCTGGGGGACCCGCGCCCTCGACGTCAAGCCGACCGGCGAGCTCGCGTTTACAGACGCCGACGGCCAGCCCATCGGCGCCGTCGACATTCTGGAGGAGCCGCTGCCCATCGATACGCTGGCGGGCGGCGCCAGCGGGACGCTGCGGTACCGCGTCGCCGTGCGGTCGGTCGGGCTCGCGTCAGCGACGGTGCCCATCGGCGCAACGTGGACGGCGTACTACCGCGAGCCCGTCGAGGCGCGGCCGATCTGCTCCTTCGACGGCCTCCGCACGTCGGTCGCGTCGTGCGCCGTCGAGGTCTCCGGGACGAACATCGTCGTCACGGTGGATGGCGACGATCCAGACGCGGACGACACCGACGACATCTGCGACGCGAGCGAGAGCGAGCCGGGTCTCCAGTGCACCCTCCGAGCCGCGCTGTCTGTCGCCGAGAAGGAAGGCGGGGCGACCATCCGGTTCGGCATCCCCGGCGGCGGCACGCCGCGCATCGCCATCGGGGGCCCGCTGGCGGTCTCCGTTCCGGTTCTTATCGACGGCACCTCACAACTTGGCAAGGTGGAGATCGACGGCAGCGGTGCCGGCGCCCCCTTTGGTCTCACCCTTTCCGGCAACGGGAGCGACATCCGCGGGGTCGCCTTCCTGCGGACGGCACTCGCCGTCGAGGGGCGCCGCTCGACCGTCGCGGGAAACCGGTTCGGGAGCAGTTGGGCGAGCGGCGACACCCGGGAGAGCGTGCTCATCACGAGCCAGGCCATCGACGTCTCGGGAGCGGGCTCTCAGATCGGCGTGGCAGGCGAGCCCAACGAATTCGTCCACGTCGGCGTCGGCATCGACATCCGTGCGGACAGCGTCCGCGTATTCGCCAACCTGATCGGCGACGGCGGGCGCCAGATCGGCGCAGACCTCCACGGCATCGTCGTCCGCGCCGACACCGCGACCATCGAGCGAAACGAGATTCTCTACACGGGACAGACCGGCGTTCTCGTGGTCAGCTCTGCGCGCCGCGCTGCGCTCCTCGGCAACGTCGTGCGGTTCGGCGCCGGAGACGGCGTCCGCGTGGAGCCGGGCGCCGGGGCCGTCATCGGCGGCGGCGGGATCGAAGAGGAGAACCGGATCGAGGGCAATGGCGGCTTTGGAATCGTCACCAGCACCGCCAGCGGGCGACGCGTCGAGGACGCCGGCACGGGCAACCTGCGGATCATCAGCAACGTGACGCAGCGCAACGCCAGCGGGGGCGTGCTCGTGCGGGGCGTGGACGGCGTACAGATCGGGGAGCCGTCCGAGCGACCGGGGCTGGGATTGGGCAACACCATCCGGGACGGCGTCCGGCTGCTGGCGGCGTCCGGCACCGTCCTCCAGGGCAACCTCATCACCGACGAGCGCGATACGCCATCGTGGCCTCTGCTCGTGTCTGGCGACGGCATTCAGATCGGCGGGCCCTCCGCTGGCGACGGCAACCTGATCGAGGGCTCCAGCAGCGTGATCGAGGCTACGCTCTCGACCGTCCTCGTGGAGGGCCAAGGCGCCGTGATCGAAGGCAACACGATCAAGGACGGCTTCACCGGCCTCACCCTGAGCGGCGCGTCCGCTCGCGTGCTCGGCAACGAGATCACGCTCAACCGCGAGTACGGCATCGTCGTCAATGGCGAGGGGAGCGTGATCGGCGGAGCGCGGAGCGATGACGCGTGCGAGGGCCCGTGCAACCTCGTCACCCTGAACACCGCTGGCGGCATCCAGGTCACGCCAGCGGGTGTGCGGGCGCAGATCCTGGGCAACTACGTCGGCGTGGACAACGAGGGCGCGTTCGGCAACGGGCACGGCATCCTCGTGTCGGGGGCCGACGTCCAGATCGGAGGGCCTGGCGGCGTGCTCACAGGTCCGTGCGATGGGGTGTGCAACGTGATCGGGGGCAACGACGGGTACGGCATCGTCGGCGGGGAGCTGAACCGGGCAGGCTTCGTCGACGACAGCGGCCCTCGCGGGCTCGTGGTCCAGGGCAACGTGATCGGCACCGGAGCGGGATCGGGAGCTCCCAACGGAATCGGCGGAGTCCTCCTCGGCGCCGGGACCGAGGGCGCGGTGATCGGTGCGGTCGTGGGCGAGGCGGATGGGACGCGCGGCAACCTGATCCTGGGAAACGGCGCCGTCGGCGTTCGGGTGACGTCTCGCGGAGGCGCCTCGTGGAACAACACGATCCGCGTCAACGAGATCGTCGCCGGGAATACACCCATCGACCTCGTGCCCATCGGGCGCGGCGGCGTCGGGGACGGGTCGACGCCGAATGACGCCGGCGACGGCGACGAGGGGCCCAACCGACTCCTCAACTGGCCGACCCTCGTCGAGAGCCGGCTCCTGAGTAGCACGCAAGCGGAGTTGCTGGTCCTCTGGACGGGCGGCAACGCGGGCACGGAGGGGACCTACCGCCTCGACGTGTACGCCAACGCCAGCTGTCGCGGCTGGATGGCCGACGCCAGCGTCCGCGTAGCCGGCGCAACGCTC
>JBCDLV010000273.1:0-4897 GCA_038744895.1 Bacteroidota bacterium
GCGACGAGCCACCGCTCGAACAGGTCGTCCTCCGGGTCGGGCTTGGCGGTTCGGCCGACCTCCTCAGTGATCCCGCCGAGCAGTCCCTCCGCCTGCGCGCGGACAGCGATCGCGGCGTCCATGTCGTCGGCCAGGGCCATGACGCGGTCGACGAACGCCGAGGCGACGAGGCGGCGGATGGCTTCCTGGTGAGCGTCCTTCGCTTCCTGATCGAAGATGACCAGCGCCGACTGGAGGAGCACGTCGGTGAGGCTCGGCAGCGACGGGTCGGCGTCGTGCTGGACGACGAGCCGCGCCGCTCGGTCGGCGTCGAAGAGATACCGGAACGTGAGCGCCGCCGCCGTCTCCGCTGGCGCCAGCGGGTCGAACGTGAGGCCGGTCCGCCCGTCGAACAGCTCGCGACCACCGGAGTAGCCCGGTGGCCGCGGCGGGATGAGCGCGACGACCTCCGCGGGGAGTGCCAGCGCTTCCGGCGTCACCGTGTCGAGGAGGGCGTCGACCGCTGCCCGCTGGCGGTCCCCGGCGACGGGCGTAGGCGAGGCCATGCCATCGCCCCGTGAGGTGTAGGCGTACGTCACGCCGCCGACGAGGTGCGCCGTGGCATCGACCTGGTAGCGGTGGCGGAGGTAGAGCGGGACGAGCGCCTCTTCGAGCGTCGCCAGCGGGCGGCCCTCGCGGATGACGGACGCTGAGAACCGGTCGAGGGCGATCCGGCGGACCTCCATCTCGCGCTCCAGCGATTCGACGGCGTCGGCGCCGTTGTCCCAGAGCGCGCCGGTCGGCGTGGCCGCCCCGGTCGGCCGCGAGTCCGCGTCGGTGATGTAGCGGAGCCCCCGCTGGCGGTTGTCCGCGAGGACGACGGTCGCGAGCGCCGGGTCGATGGCGTAGCCATACCGGACGGCCTGGATGTCCCACTCGCCGATGCCCGCGTCGTAGGCGTCTGACAGATCGACGCCGTCGCCAGCAGGCAGTGCCAGCGGGGCTGGGTAGTCCATCACGGACGTTCGCCCCTGGGTGCTCGCGGCGAAGTTGTGCGCGATGCCGAGCGTGTGGCCCACCTCGTGTGCCGAGAGCTGGCGGAGCCGCGCCAGCGTCATCTGGAGCATCGGGTCGTCGGCCTCGGCGTCGAACCCGCGGGCGTTCTCGCCGACGTAGGGCGCCAGCATGCCTTCCGCCAGCAGGTAGTCCTGCCGCACGCGGAGCGAGCCCAGCGAGACGTGGCCCTTGAGGATCTCGCCCGTGCGCGGGTCTGTCACGCTGGCGCCGTAGCTCCAGCCCCGCGTCGCCCGGTGGACCCACTGGATCGTGTTGTAGCGCACGTCCTGCATGTCGGCGCCCTCGGGCAGCATCTCGACGCGGTAGGCGTCGCGCCAGCCGGCGGCCTCGAAGGCCTCGGCCCACCACCGCGCGCCGTCGAGGAGCGCGCTCCGGACGGGCTCGGGCGTGCCGGGGTCGAGGTAGTAGACGATCGGCTTCTCCGGGCGGCACGCGGCGCCGTTCTCCAGGATCTCGCCGCACGTCAGCCGGTGGCGCGTGATGACCCGCTGCACCAGCTCTTCCCCGATCGGGACGGAGTAGTCGGCGTAGCTGGTGGCGAAGTAACCGCTGGCGGGGTGGAAGGGACGCGGGTTGAAACGGTCGTCCGGGAGCGCCACGAACGATTGGCGCACGCGAACGGTCACAGCGTTCGGATTCGCCGCCACGTCTCGGACGAACCGGCCCGGAGCGTCACTGGTGAACGTGAGCCGCGCTTCGAGCTCTGTGTTTTGCGGGAACGCTTTCAGCATCGACGGCACAGGCGCGCTGCGATCCATCGCCAGCCGGAAGGTGCCCTGGCCGGTCTGGCGGAGCCTTTGGACGACGCCGTGGGCATCGCGGACGACGAAGCTTGTGGCGTCGATCAGGACGCGACCGTCGCCCTCGGCTGCCACGTCGAACCCGGCGAGGACGCTCTCGGCGAACGCGTCGCGGACGGCCTCGCGCTCCGCCGGATTGTCGGACGACGCACGGAACCGCAGGTTGGGCTGCACGAGCAGCACGCGCTTGCCGACACGCTCGAACCGCACGATGCGCTCGCCGCCGAGTTGACCTCGGTCGAGCCCGACGTCGTTCGACCCGAGCCCGGCGGGCAGCGACACGACGTGCAAGAGGTCCGTGTCGAGCGGCACGCTCAGCCAGATGGTGCCCTCGGAAGCGTCCCACCAGACCGGTACGAACCCGTCGCGCCGGTCGAGACCCGCTGTCTTGGACTCGATGGACGGGAGCCCGCTGGCGGTGGCTCCGCGGGCGATTGCTTCGCCGGAAGGCGCTGGAGCAGTGGCAGCGCAGCCGGCAACGAAGGTCGCCAGCAGGACGAGAAAGGCGCGTGGCATGGGCGGACGAGGGTGCGTCCGCCGAATCTAGCCGGTCATTTGGGCACGGTCCCGGTACGCCCGGATCCAGTCCACCTCCAGCTCGAACGGGCCGTCGATGCCGTCCAGGATGTAGAGGCCGAACGCCTCCACCGCGGACGGGTCGAGCGGGCGGGCGCGCACCGGCTGCCCGAACACGCTCGTCTCCAGCGCCGAGAACGGCACGCGGACCGTCTGCCACTCGCCCGTCGTGGGGAAGGCCGCGCGCCGAGAGACCTCGCGCCAGCCGCGCCGGGTACCGTCGTCGACCTCCACCTCGAACGTTCGCCCGCCGCCGCGGACGCGCAGCTCCAGCCCGTCATACCCCGACAGGTCGACAGCTCGCTGCGTGCGGACCGACGTGAAACCGCCGCCGCGCGTCACGAGCTCGCCTGTGAACGAGAGCGTCCCGCTGGTGATCTCCGCGAACCCCTGCGACAGCCCGCCCATCACACCGTCGTTGACCACGCGCCAGCGGGCGGGCGAATCGGAGTCGAAGTCGAACAGCATCACGGAGGGAGCCTGCGAAGAGGGGGCGATGGTCTGGGAGGTCGCGTCGCTGCACGCCGCGAGAGCAGCAGCGATCAAGAGGACAGAGACGTGCATGCGCAGGGGCAGTAAGACGTACAAGCGTCGGCATACAGACGGAGATGGCGTCATCGGAGGTCCCGGTCGCCAGCGGGCGCACTGCTGGCGTCGTGCGGTCACCGCCTTTTCGAGCGGCGTTCGTGCCTGGCTGGCGTCGCGCCGCGATCTTGCGCGCTCCTTCCGCCCGACCGCGGGCACGCGCATGGCCGATCTCGACACCATCGTCTCTCTCTCGAAGCGTCGCGGCTTCCTGTTCCCGTCGTCTGAGATCTACGGCGGCCTCGGCGCCGTCTACGACTACGGCCCGCTCGGCGTCGAGCTCAAGCGGAACGTGCGTGAGCGCTGGTGGAACGCCATGGTGCGCGAGCACGACAACGTCGTGGGCATCGACGCGGCCATCCTCATGCACCCGACTGTGTGGAAGGCGTCCGGCCACGTCGACGCGTTCTCCGACCCGCTCATCGACGACAAGGCTTCGAAGCGCCGCTACCGCGCCGACCAGCTCATCGAGGGCCACATCGCCAAGCTGGAGAAGAAGGGCAAGACCGACCGCGCCGAAGCGCTCCAGGCCCGGTTCGTCGAGGCCCTCCACGCCGACGACATGCCGGCCGCGCTGGGCCAGATCATCCAGGACGAGGAAATCCGCAGCCCCGACTCGGGCGCCTTCGACTGGACCGACGTGCGCCAGTTCAACCTCATGTTCGAGACGGCCACCGGGGCCCTCGCCGAAGAGGCCAACACCATCTACCTCCGCCCGGAAACCGCCCAGGGCATCTTCGTCCACTTCAAGGATGTCGCCGAGACGGCCCGCCAGCAGGTCCCGTTCGGCATCGCGCAGATCGGCAAGGCCTTCCGGAATGAGATCGTCGCGCGCCAGTTCATCTTCCGGATGCGCGAGTTCGAGCAGATGGAGATGCAGTACTTCGTCGCGCCGGGCTCCCAGATGGAGCACTACGAAGCCTGGGCCGACAAGCGCATGGCCTGGCACCGCGGCCTGGGCATCCGCCCGGACAAGCTCCGTTGGCATGACCACGAGAAGCTGGCTCACTACGCCGACGCGGCCAAGGACGTCCAGTACGAGTTCCCCTTCGGCTGGAACGAGATCGAGGGTATCCACTCCCGCACCGACTATGACCTCTCGCGGCACCAGGAGTACAGTGGCAAGAAGCTGGAGTACTTCGACCAGGCCACGCGTGAGCGCTACGTGCCGTACGTCGTCGAGACCTCGGTCGGCCTGGACCGCACCATCCTGATGACGCTCTGCGACGCCTACCGCGAGGAGGAGGTCACGAACGGCGACAAGACGGAGTCGCGGACGGTCCTTCGGTTCCACCCGGCGTTGGCGCCCTTCACGGCCGCCGTCTTCCCGCTCGTCAAAAAGGACGGTATGCCCGAGCGCGCCCACGAGATCGAGGCCGACCTCCGCAAGCAGTTCAACGTGATGTACGACGAGAGCGGGGCCGTCGGCCGCCGCTACCGGCGGCAGGACGAGATCGGCACGCCGTTCTGCGTCACCATCGACGGCGACACGCTGGAGGACGGCACCGTGACGGTGCGCGACCGCGACTCGATGGCACAGGACCGCATCCCCGCCGAGAACGTGCGCCGGTTCATCGAGGACAAGGTGGAGACCTGGACGCCAGCGGAGGCGTGACCCGCTGGCGCAGGGCTAGATCGGGAGGCGTGACACGAGTCCTGAGACGACGCTTCCCTACGACCTGAGGAAGGTGCTCAGGGGATGTCACTCCGCTGGCGCCAGCCGGCCGTCAGCGGGTCCGCCGCTGGCGCCAGCGGAGCCGGGCGTAGGCTGGAGGAAGCCTGTCAAAGACAGCCTGGAGGCTGCCGCCAGCGGGGGCCGGGTCAGCCGCCCATCGTGGTGCCGAGCTGGCTCCAGAGGTAGCTGTAGATGGTGGCCCACA
>JBCDLV010000274.1:0-4864 GCA_038744895.1 Bacteroidota bacterium
CAAACGCCTCGGCGCAGGCGACGGCCCATGCGACCGCGCCTTCGATGTGGAGCGGGGATGGCCCTCCGTCGATGTCGTGCAGTGGGCGGACCTCGTGTGCCCCGCACACCTTGAAGAGATCGACCAGCCGGATCGCGGCGGTCTGGTAGTACGGATCGTAGTCGCGGTCCCCGAGGCCGCACACACCAAATTGCACCCCGCTCAGGTCCGGCTGCACGGCACCGAGGGCATCGGCGAAGTCGACGGCGTTGTCTGGGAACGTGCCGTCGCTCCAGGTGCAGGTGACCGCCAGCAGTTGATCGTAGTCGGCCAGCATCTCCGGGTAGGCCTCGGCCATGTCCAGCAGGTGGACGGCGAAGCCGAGGTCACCGAGGTGCTCTGCGATGGCGTCGGCGACGATTTCGGAGTTGCCCGTCTGCGTGCCGACGAGCACGAGGACGTCTGGACGCGCAGAGGAGAGGTCAAGCATCGGGCCAGTAGCGAGTGGCCAGGGGCCAATGGGGAGGCCTGCAATTGGCCACTCCCCATCGGCCACTCGCCTTAATCCTCTGGATCCAGGATGTGCTCGATGCGCGACTCCAGATCCAGCAGGTGGTAGCGCTCGGCCTGCTCGTCGGACGCGCGGTAGCGGCCGAGAGAGCGCTCGATGTCGTCCATCAGTTCCACCAGCGCGCCGCGCGCCAGCGGGCGGG
Source organism: Bacteroidota bacterium (assembly GCA_038744895.1). Lineage (GTDB taxonomy): Bacteria > Bacteroidota > Rhodothermia > Rhodothermales > Rubricoccaceae > Rubrivirga. The sequence goes on from JBCDLV010000274.1 coordinate 693, forward strand.
CGTCGGAGCGCTCGATGGACTGGGGCCGGTAGCCGTAGGCGGCATCGAAGAACTGGGGCGGGATCGACGTCGGCGACCCCATCAGGATGGCACCGAGCCGATCCACGTAGGCTCGCTGCAGCGAGCGCCGCGCCGGATCGATGGCGTCTCCGCTGGCGAGTTCCTCGAAGAGCCCGGCCTGGAGGTCGTTCATCATCTCGGCCGCTGGGTAGGCATCCTCGGAGAGCCACTCGGCCTCCGCCAGCCGGCCCAGGCGAACGGGATCCAGCAGGCGGTTGAGCGCGCCTTCTTGGAGCTGCTGCACGCGGGCAGAGGAGCCCGCCGGCTCGATGCGCGTGAGGATGCCCTCGTCGAGGAGCCACTCCGGCGTGCGGAAGCCCTCCGCCAGCAGGAACGCGAGCGCCTCCCGCTGGCGCTCGGCGCCGACGGGCCGGTAGACGGCCCCTTCCTCACCGACCATCTTCGGGTCGATGGTCACACCTCCGATCTGGCGCGTGACGTGGCCGAGGTATCGGTTCCACTGTCCCACGACCTGGCCGTAGAGCTCGTCGAGGTCGTCGTAGGACTCGCCGTCGTCCGTGGCCCACTCCTGGAGCCGTGGGATGATGCGCTGGAGGTTGGCGAGGCCGAGCTGGGACGCGTAGACGGCATCGTCGCCGAGGTCCTCTGACTGAGAGCGCGGGTCGACAGGGTCGAACGTCTGCGAGCCAAAGCGAAGACGAGGGTCCTCTCGGATCTCCATGACCATGTCCTGGAGCATCTCGCGCTCCTCCTCCTCGCTCTCGGCGTCGGGGAAGTAGGTGTAGCCCCACTTGACGGCCCAGATGTCGTACTCACCGACGCGCGGCATGAACTGCCTCACGCCGTCGCCCGGCTGAGCGATGTAGTTGAACCGCGCGTAGTCCATGATCGACGGTGCCGTGCCATGCGCGGCGGTGAACGTCGGACTGCGCAGGCTGTCGACCGGGTAGGCGGCGGAGGAGATAAAGTTGTGCGGGAGGCCGAGCGTGTGGCCCACCTCGTGCGCTGACACAAACCGAATTAGCTCGCCCATGACGTCCTCGCGGAACTGCGTGCCGCGGGCGTCCGGGTTGACGGCCGCCGTCTGGACGAAGAACCAGTTCCGGAGCAGGTTCATGACGTTGTGGTACCACCCGATGTCCGACTCCAGAATCTGGCCGGTCCGCGGGTCGTGGACGTGCGGCCCGTAGGCGTTCTGGATATCCGACGCGAAGTAGCGGATCACCGAGAAGCGGGCGTCCTCCGGGCTCCAGTCCGGGTCGTCCGCTGGCGGTCGCTCGGCGCGGATGGCGTTTTTGAAGCCTGCGGCCTCGAAAGCCACGTTCCAGTCGTCCACGCCCTGCATGAGCGGCTCGACCCACTGCTCCGGCGTCGCGGGGTCGATGTAGTAGACGATGGGCTCGACGGGCTCGACGAGCTCTCCGCGGGCGTAGGCCTCCATGTCGCTCGGCACCAGCCGCCAGCGGGTGATGTACTGGCGCTGCTCGGCGCGCTGGGCGTCTAGGCCGTAGTCGGTCTGCTGGATGGAGAAGTAGCCGACGCGCGGGTCGTAGCGGCGAGGCCGCATCGGATCGTCTGGGAGGAGGATCATGGAGTGGGCCATCTCGACGGAGAGCGTCGCCGTGGAGGCGTTGCGCGGCGGGTCCTGAGCCTGGTACGTGAGCACCGTGCGGACCTCGACGTTTCTCGGGTACGAGGCGGCCTGGGACAGGAACGACCGGCCGTCATCGAGGCGGCGCACCTTGAACTGTTCACGCGCGCCCTGAGGCAGTCCGAAGATGGGCGTATCCGTCGTGAACGTCTTGGTCAGGTCCACCACGACGCTCGCAGAGTCCGGGCCGATGGTCTCCACGTCCAGCCGCGCGATGATGGGCTCAAAGCTCGACACGGCCACGGCCTGGGCGATCGGCAGCGAAGGATCCGCGACCGTCGCGTAGCGGACCGTCCGGAGCAGCACGTGGTCTCCGTGACGCTCCCACCGGACCGCCTGTGTGTTCACCTTCGTGCCTCCGTACACGTATCCCTCCGTCGTCTGCGCGAGGCGGCTGACCACGAGCATCTCCCGGCCCATCAGCGAGTCCGGGATCTGCACGAGCAGTTTCTGGCCGTCCTCTTCGAGGTGGACCGTGAAGAGCCCCTCGTCCGTGACCGCGTCGTCGCTGACGACATCGGAGAAGGCCTTCATGTCGTCGTCTCCGCCGGACGACGGCGGCGGGCCCGCTGGCGGGGTGACGGGTGCTGTGGATGAGCATCCAGCGGCAAACGCCGCCAGCAGTGCGAGGGAGAGCAGTCGTCGCATGTGTGTGTGGGTGAGAGTCAGCGAGCAACACCGCTTCGGACGGCCACCAGGCGGTCCGTGAAGCGCTGCGGGTCATTGAGATAAACGTAGGCGGTAAACAACGACGGAGCGCCTAAACCGGCGGCTTGCGTGGGAATACCGTCGTACGCGTAGATGTAGCGGCCTTGCTTGAGCCGGAGCGTCACCTCGTAGCGGCCCAATTCGTCTTTCCACTCCATCTCGGCACCAGGCGTCCGGCGCCAGCCGTTGAAGGAGCCCGTCACGAAGATGCGACGGGCGAACTGACGGCTGTTCGGCGGGACGAGGCGGAAGACCACGTCGACGTACTGCGCATCCACGTCGGCGCGGCCGATGTCGCGGTAGACCGACTCGATCAGTGGGATCGCAGAGACGACGGCCTGACGAACGTCGCCGCCGAACTCGGCGTAGTCGAGATCCAGCGTCGCCGTCGGGGGCGCCGTCGAGCGGTCGAGGTCCAGGATGTCTTCGTTGACGCTCAGGAACCCCATGTCGAGGTCGAACAGCGGCGGCTGCTCGGGAAACGCCGCCTCACGCGGGAGGAAGAACTGGAACAGCGCGAGGTCGATCAGCGACGGCTCCGGTGCGCAGCGGAATCCGTCCGTGCGGCCGTTGCGAGCGAAGCAAACCGTGTACTGCGACCCGTCGAACTCATTCAGTGACGCATCCGGTCGGAGACGGGCCGCAGGCTGCGTCGCGAACCCAACCGATCCGTTCTGCACGGTCGCCCCGAAGGCGAGCTCGACCTCCGCCAACTGCTCGCTGACGAAGAACGGCATCTCAAGCAGCACCGCACGCGTCTGGGGGTCGCGCACGATCGCGCGGTAGTTACCGCTGACCTGGAAGCCGATGGTCCGGTTCGGAAAGTCGTAGGTGTAGTGGACGTACGGCACCGTAGACGAGGCGCCTGATCGCTCGAACGAGATGATGTTGTCCTGCTCGAACCCGGTCATGTACTCTGCCGGCAGCAGCGTTTGCTGCCCCCGGAGATCTGTATAGGCGAACGTGATCTCCAGCGGAGTCCCGATCTCTTGCCCCACGAGGTCAAACTCGAGCCGGAGCTGCTGGTCTCCTCGGAGCGGCAGGATGGGGAGCGAGGCTTCATCGCCCCGCGTCGACAATTGGATCCCCCCGACGCGGGGGTCCTCGATCACGATCTCGCCGAGCGCCCGCGTCTGCTGCGCGGGTGTGTCCGGCTCAAAGCCCTCCTCCGGCAGCGCGCACCCTGACGCCAGCAGGAGCACGGCGAGCAGGGCACGGGACGAGAGCATCTAGCGAATCGGGGAGGGCAGTCAAGATAGACGGAGCCGACATGTGCGCCCGTCGCCAGCGGGCCCGCTGGCGCAGATCCTCCGAGAGAGCCGCGTAGCTGGTGGCCCCTGCCTCACGGAATGCAGACGCAGACGCGGCGGCGAGGCGCTCCCCGGCACGCAGCGCACCGGCCCGAAGCGCGATCTGCGCCTGGAGCAGACGGAGCACGCGGGTGCCTTCCGCCGACTCGCCAGCCAGGGAGTCCGGGCACCACCGACGGGCGAGGCGCCACGCCTCTTGCGGACGGTCGGCCGCAGCATGACGCAGGGCGGCGAGCACCGGCGCGGCGCGCTCCATCGCGTCCGGAACGCCCGTGGGACCGCTCGCGAGCAGAGTCGCCAGCGGGCGCGCCCCGAGCCGCTGGCGGCGGGCCACGAGCAACCGCCCGACGCCATCGACCGGGGCCAAGGAGTCGCGGGCGGCAGCGTAGACGGCGTCGGCATCCATCGCCAGCAGGCGGCGCACGTCGGCGAGGTGGAGGAGCACCGCGGGCGACGGAAGGGAATCCGCGAGCGCCTCGGCA
>JBCDLV010000275.1:0-4850 GCA_038744895.1 Bacteroidota bacterium
GAACTCGCCGACTTCCAGCACGTCGGAATCGCCGAGCGAGGCCACCGGGAGCGGCTCGTCGTCGTCGACGCCGACTTCGAGCATGCGCAGCACCGCGATGTCCGTGGTCGGGTCACGGCCGACGACCTCGGCCTGGAACTCTCGCTTGTCGGAGGGCAAGAAGACGTAGGCCTCGTTGGCTCGTGCCACGACGTGCGCATTCGTCAGCACGTAGCCCGATGGGGAGATGATGATGCCGCTGCCGGCCTCCGTGGCGTCCGTCCCGAACTCCTCCCCGAGTTCGACTTCGATGTAGACGACCGCCGGGTTCACAGCCTGTGCCACCGCCTGCGTCTGCCGGTTGACGTCCACCAGGTCCGGAATCTCCGCCGCGGCCGCGGGCGGCGGCCCGTCCGCGCCGATCTGGACCGTCTCCACGACCGCTGGCGTCGCCTCGGGCGCCGGGACCTCCTGGCCGGGTGGCACGACCTCGTCGGGCCCCTGCCGTACGATGACGGTCGGGAACCCGATCAGGACGCCGACCGCGAGAGCGGCCAGACCGAACAGGAAGCGGCGGAGGGTCACGAGGGGAAGGACGCCGCGGGCGTCCCGCGGGAGGCAGGACTGAACATACGTTTGAGGGCGTCCGTTTCGTCCGCGACTCGCTCCACCGTTGGATCCATCCTGTCTCCCCAAACAGACCGTTTTCGCTCTCCTCGGCGACGTAACGGGCTCATCCCGAGCGCTCCGCCAGCTGCGAGCGCTCGATGAGATCGGAGTGGAGACCACCGTCGTCCAGGTGGCCCCGGCACGCGCGCCACAGGTTCTACCGACGTCTGTCCGGCTGGTCGTCCTGCCGGCACCCGCTGGCGGAGGGCCGGTCTTCTTCGCCAAGGCCCATCGCGCGGTCGCCCGCGCCCTCCCCCCTGCCGACCTCTACCTGGCCAGCGATCTCTACACGCTCCCGGCCCTGGCGGCCGCTGCGCAGCGCCACGACTCGGCACTCGTGTACGACGCCCGCGAGCTGTACGCCGCGCTCGACAGCAGCGCTGGGCGGCCGTGGGTCGGCGCCAGCTGGCGGGCCGTCGAGCGGCGCTACGCCCCGCGCGCCGACGCCATCCTCACCGTGGGGGACGCCATCGCGGACCGTCTGGCGAGCGACCTCGGCATCGAGCGTCCCCACGTGCTCTACAACGCACCCGATGCACCGGCTGGCGCTCCCGATCGCGGGGCGCTCCGGCGCCAGCTGGAGATCCCCGACGACGGTCGGCCGATCGTCCTGTACCAGGGTCTCTTCCGTGAGGGACGTGGCCTGGAGGCGCTGGTCGAAGCCGTCCAACGCGTCGACGACTGGCGGCTCGTGCTGATCGGCGAGGGCGCGCTGGACGGATGGCTGCGCGCGGCCACCGGGGACCGGATCACGGTCTCGCCGTTCGTCCCTCCGGACTCGCTGGCGACGCTCACGCCCGGGGCTGACCTGGGCGCGTGCCTGATCGAGCCGCTGACGGAGAGCCTGCGCCTGAGCCTGCCCAACAAGCTGTTCGAGTACCTTGCCGCCGGCGTGCCCGTCCTCGCCAGCCCGCTGCCCGAGATCCGCGCCGTCGTGGACCTGGGCGTCGGCATCCTGGCCGATCCGTCGGACCCGGTGGCCGTGGCGCGTGCGCTCCGCGACGCTGCGCCGTCGGAACGCCGCGAAAGCTGGCGGGTGAAGACGGCGTCTGTGCTCGACCGCTACGCATGGAACCGGGGCCGCCCCGCGTTCCAGGACCTCATCGACCGCCTCCTGACCTCGTGACACGTTCGCTCCTCACGCTCGCCCTGCTCCTCCCGCTGGCGGCGAGCGCCCAAAACGACGCCTCGATCGTCCCGGAGGATGCACCGGACTGGCTTTCGATGGAGGAGGCCATCGCCTCGGCGGCCGACGACGACAGGCTGCTCCTGGTGTACGGCTACGCCACGTGGTGCGGGTTCTGCGTTCGGTTCGACCGCGAGGTGTTCACCGACGATGCGATCCAGGCCTACCTCTCGGAGCACTTCGCGGTGACGCGGCTCGACATCGAAGACACGACGCGCGTGCAGTTCCACGACGCCGAGGTCTCCGGACGCGAACTCGGCGCCGCCATGGCGATCTCCGGCACGCCCACCAGCGTCTTCGTCGACGCCGACGGCGCGCTCATCACGAAGCTGCCGGGCTACACCGACCCTGAGACGTTCCTCTACGCGCTCCAGTACGTCCGCGAGGAGGCCTACGAGACGACGCCGTTCGACGCCTTCCTGACCGCTCGGCGCACGGGCCTGGAGCTGACCCCGCAGACCGACGAGCTGATCCCGCCCCCGCCGGGCCAGAACGACCGCTGACGCCCCGCTGGCGACCAGGCACCCCCCGCGACCTGCGCCAGCGGACACGCATCGCCAGCACGCGGAACCGAACGCGGCCACCGGGCGAAAGGCGCCGGTGCGCGTCTCCTACCATCCCGACTACGTGGTCCCGCTGCCCGAGCGGCACCCGTTCCCGATGGCCAAGTTCTCGGCCCTGCGTGACCTCCTCGTGGCCGAGGGTGTCATCCGCGAGGGCGACATCGTACCGCCCCGCGAAGCCGACTGGGCCGATCTCCTGCTGGTTCACACGCAGCGCTACCTGGACGCCCTCGCCGCGGGCGCGCTGACCACGGCCGAGGAGCGGCGGATGGGCCTCCCGTGGAGCGAGGCGCTCGTGCGGAGGAGCCGACGGGCGGTCCAGGGCACTCTCAACGCCTGCCTGATGGCACTCGAAGACGGGATGGCGGGCAACCTGGCGGGCGGCACGCACCACGCCATGCCCGACCACGGTGAGGGCTTCTGCGTGCTCAACGACGTGGCTGTGGCGCTGCGCGTGCTGCAGGTCTCCGGCTGGCTCCGGCGCGCGCTCGTGCTCGACCTGGACGTGCACCAGGGCAACGGAACCGCCACCGTCTTCGGCGGCGACCGCGCGTGGCCCGCTGGCGGTATCTACACCGTCTCCGTGCACGGGGCCAAGAACTTCCCCTTCCGCAAGCCGCCCTCCACGCGCGACGTGCCGCTGGCGGACAGCACCGGCGACGACGCCTACCTCGGCACGCTGCGCCAGCTGGTGCCAGAAGTGCTGGACGCCGCCGACCCGGATCTCGTGGTTTACCTCGGCGGCGTGGACGTGGTGGCGGGCGACCGCTTCGGCCGGCTGGCGATCTCGCGCGACGGGCTGGCGCGGCGAGACCGGTTCGTGGTGGAGTCCATTCGCCAGCGGGATCTGCCGTTGTGCCTGCTGCTCTCGGGAGGCTACGCGGCCCGGCGCGCGCCGGGCGAGCGGCCGGAGACGCTGGCCGCGCAGACGGCGGACCTCCACGCGGTGATGTACCGCCAGGCGGCAGCGGTCGAGCGCGGGTGACGCGTGGCTACCCGCGTGAGCCGATCTCCACGCGAGCCTGTCTCCAAGCCACCCATGTAATGGCCTGTCGATTATGCAGCGAGGCCAGTTCTATATTTACGCACTCGACGCCGTCTCCCGCCAGCTAAGCACCAGAAACACTGGTTAGATGGCCCGGTAGCCCTCATGAGTGAAAGGGACTTCGATCAGCTCGTGATTGAACGTCTGGCGGGTCTGCCCGGCCCGGAAGGCAAGACCTACGACGTAACGATTACCCCCGATACGAACGAGCCTGCTTTCGTTGTCTTCGGCACGATCAGGCTGTCGTCACACTTTCTCAGGTATCTGTGGTGGGCTTCTGCGCTCTTCCTTCTCAGATACAGAGCGTCGTTCGATTCGATGAAGGCAGAGGCCGAGTCGGACACCAGAAAGCCTCTTACAGAGTATGACCCCAGGCTGCGCGAAGCCTATCACAACTTCGCAAGCTGTCGTGCTTCCGCTCTGGACAGAGAAGTTATCCCTGACGTTGTCGAAGTGGCGCTGAGTGCAAGCGAGGCGAAGCAAGCTGACGGCCTCTTCCTGCGCTCAGTGGCATGGGTCATCTATCACGAGACAGCACATATCGAGCTAGGACATGCCCAATCGACAATTGAGAATGAGCACGAAGCGGATCGCTACGCGACGGAGCGGATAGCATCGTGGCCCGACGAGGCCGATGGGGGGCTTTCTAGCCGATTCGGACAGATGGTTGCCATGTTCGCGATGATGTCTCTCGAACAGTCTGGGACTCAGGCATTCTCGGAGACTACCCATCCGCCGGTCTATAGACGGGCGCTGAGCCGTCTTGAGCAATTTGGCTTAGAAGAAAACGCCGACGAGTACTACTTCTCTACCTTAATGCTCAGAGGGGAGCTATTAGAGATAGGAGTTGATCTCTCGAATGAGCCTAAAGCGGATTCGGTTCTGGGATCGTTGACCTACCACATCCGAAAGTTGGAAGCCCATATCGCCCAGAACCAAACCTCGGCTACCTAACCACTATGTGTTCTACGGTAACTCGCGCATGAGCACTCGGCAGCCATTGCTCAGATCGGGAAGGACGTGAGGACAGCGCCCAAGGCTAGCGGAGTCGGTCGTCGTGCGAGGCGTTCCGTTCGACCGGTGGCTCGTGGAGCGGTCGTTGATCGCGTAGCATCCCGCCAGCAGGCAAAGCCAGGGCCCCGATGGCGACACCCGCTGAGGACCGCCGCCAGCGGGGTGGATCTGGGCAACGGCTCGGGATGTTCTTGACAAGGACCGGCGTCGTGGTCGGGGCCGCAGCGCTCTTCGACCGATGTCCGGCCGCGCAGTCGCATTCGGCTCCGTTCGCCCGCTGCACCTCTGAGCGTGTCCCCCATGCCCACCGATCCGCTCGACCATCTCGACCCGACCGAGGACGACCTGCTCCGGCTGGCGTTCGACCACGTCGACGCCTCCATGCTTCGGGAGA
>JBCDLV010000276.1:0-4815 GCA_038744895.1 Bacteroidota bacterium
GCGCTCAAACGAGGTCGCTGATGATGTCTTCAACCGTGTTCAGGGCCTCGTGGACGGAGACCAGGCGACCGCCTCCAACACCAAGAACGTCGCGACGAGCGTGGGCATCGGCGGCGACGCTGCATTCGGCGGAGGCTCGTCGAGCGCCGAGCGGTCGTCGGTGACGCTCAACATGGTCGACTACGACGAGCGGGCTGAGCCGTCGTCGGTCACGCTCCGCCGCATCCGGGAGAGTCTCGCTGGCCTTCCGGGGATCGACCTCACGGTTGAGCAGGACGAGAACGGACCTCCGACAGGCGCGGCCGTCAACATCGAGGTGACCGGCCGGGAGTTCGAGCAGATCCAGGAGATCGCCGCTCAGATCGAGACGCAGCTCAAAGACGCCGCCGAGGCCGGGCGCGTCGAAGGCCTCGTCGACATTCGCAACAACCTGAACTCCGGCCGGCCGGAGTACCGTGTCCAGATCGACCGGGAGCGAGCGGCGTCGTTCGGCATGAGCACGCAGGACGTGGCGCTCGCGGTGCGCCGGGCCGTCAACGGCGAGGAGGCCAGCCAGTGGCGCGACGGCAAGGACGAGTACGACATCACCGTGCGCCTCCGCGAGGAGGACCGGCAGACGCTGCGGCAGGTCGAGAGCCTCATTGTGACCAACTTCGACAACGGCCGGAAGGTGCCGCTGACGGCCATGGCGACCATCGAGCCCGCCAGCGGGCTCGGCAGCGTCACGCGCCTCGACCAGGAGCGCGTCGTCACGGTTCTAGGCGAATCGGCGCCGGGCTTCAACGACAACGAGGTTCTGGCTGGCGTTCAGGCCGAGCTGGGGCCCCTCGTGGCCGACCTCCCCTCGGGCTACGCGGTCTCCTACACGGGCGCCCAGGAGGAGCAGAACGAGAGCTTCAGCTTCCTCACGACGGCACTGCTGATGGGCCTAGCGCTCATCACGATCATCCTGATCGCGCAGTTCAACTCGGTCTCGAACCCGCTCATCATCATGATCGCGGTCGGGCTCTCGCTCATCGGCGTCATGCTGGGTCTGATCCTGACACGGACGCCGTTCGGGCTGATGACCTTCATCGGCGTCATCTCGCTGGCGGGGATCGTCGTGAACAACGCGATCGTGCTCGTGGACTACATCGAGCAGCTGCGCGCCCGCGGCGGCGACAAGCAGGACGCCATCATCGAGGGTGGCGCGACTCGCCTGCGCCCGGTGCTCCTGACGGCGTTCACCACGGTCATCGGCCTGATCCCGCTCACGTTCGGGATCAACATCGACTTCGTTGGGCTGATCACCAACCTGGATCCGTCGTTCAGCTTCGGCTCGGAGAACACCCAGTTCTGGGGGCCGATGGGCACGGCGATCATCTCGGGCCTGACGTTCGCCACGTTCCTGACGCTCGTGATCGTGCCCGTGATGTACTCGACGTTCGACTCCATCGCGATGCGCGTCGCGGCCGCTCGCGGCGCCAGCACAGCGCCCCAGAGCACCCCTCTTGAGATCGACGGCGACGGCTCGGCCGATGGCGAGCTCGTCCCGGCGCCTGTCCCTGCCCGCTAACCTGACCCGCTGGCGCGCGGCCGTCGACGAGGTCGCCGGCGCCAGCGGGAGATCCTCGCCCGCATGTTCCGCCTGCTCGCAGACCAGCCCGCCCACGTCGTCGCGTTCGAGGCCGACGGGACCGTGACCCGGCCCGACATCGAGTCTCTGTTCCGAGAGATCGACACGGTGCTGGCACGGGGGCCGATGCACCTGGCAGGCGAGATCAACGGCATCGGCGGCATGACGCTCGACGCACTCCGCGAGAACGCCACCCGGAGCGCAGGACTGCTGACGAAGCTGAACAAGCTCAAGCGGTTCGCCGTGGTAACCGACGACGCCTGGATCCGAGGGCTCGCCCAGGCGCAGGGAGCGTTGCTGCCGACGGAGGTGCGCGCGTGGCCTCGCGCCGAGCGTGCGGCAGCCCTGGCGTGGGCAGCCGAGCCGCTGACGTAGGCGGTGAGCCGCGTGGACCCGGTTCGCCAGGGGGTGCCCAGCACGAGAGGCACCGCGCGCCGCGTCGCCCGGATTGCGCCGTTTCTCATCGTCTCGTGGACAGGCGCCTCGATGCTGGCGGCGAGCGTGTCTGGGCTCGCCTGGACCGACCTTCCGCGGATACATGAGGTGGGCATGTCGGGGACGGGCCTCGTCATCCGTGCGCTGATCGGCGGGCTCGTCATGGGAACGACCTCGGCCTGGCTGGAAACGGCCGTCCTTCCACAGTGGGGGCGACGATTCCCCCTCGGCGTCGCCCTCTTGCTCCGGACGCTGGCGTATGCCCTCCTCGTGTTTCTGGTCATCACCGGGATCATGTTCGCGACTGCGTACACCATCTTGGAGATGCGTCCCAAGGAACTCATCGCCGACCCGGTGTTCATCGCGTTCCGCCAGACCGGAGTGCTCGCACGCTTTGGGCTCACACTCGTTGTGTCCAGCTTCGTCATCAACCTCGCGCTTCAGCTTCGGCGCGTGCTCGGGCCGGAGACCCTGCTGGCGCTGCTGCTGGGGCGGTACCGGCGGCCGGTGCGGGAGGAGCGCACCTTCGCGTTCCTCGACCTCAAGGACTCGACGGCGTGGGCCGAGCGGCTCGGCCCGCTGGCGTTCACGGACTTCAAGAACGACTTCTTCGCCGACGTCGCCGAGCCGGTCTTGGCCACCGGGGGCCGCATCGTCCAGTACGTCGGGGACGAGGTGATGGTGTCGTGGCCGATGCACCGAGCCGAGAAGGATGCCGCGCCGCTGCGGTTCTTCTTCCTCGTCGAGGCACGCGTCGCTGCCCACGCCGAGCAGTACCGCCAGAGGTACGGCGACGTGCCGCAGTTCAAGGCCGGCATCCACGGCGGGTGGGTCGTCACAGCCGAGGTCGGCGATCTGCGACGCGACATCGTTCACTCGGGCGACGTGGTCAATACGGCGGCACGGATCGAGGGCGAGTGCCGCCCCCGCGGCGAGCACCTGCTGGTCTCGGCCGAACTCGCGGACCGCATGCCGGCGGTCCCCAACGTGACGCTGACTCCGCTCGGCGAGACGGTGCTCCGGGGGAAGTCCACGCCGGTCGGGATCGTCTCTGCAGTCCTCGCCAGCCCCGCGTATGCGGTAGCAGAGGGCTAGCGGAGCCGAGGCTGTCCCACCACAGGCAGCCCCGGCTCCGGCCGTCGGGCGGTGCCCGAGCAGCGTGCCGTCCCACGGGGCGGTTTACACAAGCCCCGCTCACCTAGAAATACGGATTAACGGGGCATCGTGGGTCACGGAATGCGCCTCGCGGCAAAAAAAAGCGACACCCGCCTATCTTTCCAGGTCTCTAGGCTCACCCATGACTGCTGAGGCTGTCACCGTCCTCCTAGACCGCGTTCGCGACGGCGACGCGGATGCGCTGGATCGTGTCGTAGAACAACTCTACGACGAACTCCGGTCGGTGGCGCACCGCCAGCGGGTCCGCAGCGGGGCCGCGCTGACCGTCAACACGACGGCCGTGGTCCACGAGGCGTACGCCAAGCTGGCGGGGCGGTCGGACGCGCTGGACCTCAACGACCGACAGCACTTCGTGCGCGTCGCCAGCCGTGCCATGCGCGACGTGATCGTGGACTACGCCCGTGCGCAGGCGACCGACAAGCGCGGAGGCGAGGGAAGGCCCGCCTCACTCGATGGCCTGCGGGAGGTCGGCGTGACGGCGGTGTCACCCCGCGTCGATCTGGAGGAGACCCTCTCGGTGGATTCGGCGCTGCACCGGCTGGCGGCCTTCGATGCCGAGGCGGCCCAGGTCGCCGAGCTTCGCTACTTCACGGGCCTCACGGCCGAGGAGGTCGCAGACGTCATGGGCCTCTCGCTGGCGACCGTCAAGCGGCGGTGGGCCGTCGCCCGGGCCTGGCTCGCACGCCAGCTGGCGGACGCGCGCACCGGCGCGTGAGCCTGTCGGGCGTCCGTTCTCGGTACGAGGTGTAGCCCCTTCTGTCCATGCCCGACACCTCCTGGGACCGCATCGCCTCCGTCCTCGCCGATGTCCTCGACGCGCCAGCAGACCAGCGAGGCCCCATCCTCGACCGCGCATGCCTAACGCCAGAAGGCACCGCGGACGCGTCGCTTCGGTCCGAGGTCGAGGCTTACCTGGACGCTGTGGACGAAGCCGATGCCGAGGGGGCGCTCACCTCGCCGGTCGCCACTCTCGTCCCAGAGGCGACCGTCATCGACGACGTGCCTCTGGGGACGATGGTCGGGCCGTGGCGCTTGACCGACGTGCTCGGCGAGGGCGGCATGGGGATCGTCTACGCCGCCGAGCGCGCCGATGGGCAGTTCGAGCGCCAGGTGGCGCTCAAGCGGCTGCGGTCGGGCCCTGGGCGTCGCCAGCTGGCGGCTCGGCTCCGCGCCGAGCGCCAGACGCTCGCACGGCTGGAGCATCCGGGCGTGGCCCGCCTCTACGACGGCGGCGTGAGCAAGGACGGCACCCCGTACCTGGTGATGGAGCGCGTCGAGGGCAAGCCGATCACGACCTGGGTACGCCGCACCCAGCCCAGCATCGACGCGCGCGTTCGTCTGTTCGTCCAGGTCTGTGAGGCCGTCGCCTACGCACACCGACGGCTGGTCGTCCACCGAGACCTCAAGCCGTCGAACGTGTTCGTCGCCACGGCCGGCGGCGAGCCTCTCGCGAAGCTGCTCGACTTCGGTATCGCGAAACTGGTCGGTGCGGCAGGCGAAGACGCCAGCGGGGCCCTCACGCAGACCGCTGGCGCTGCGATGACGCCCGCCTACGCGGCCCCGGAGCAGCTCGCTGGGACCGAGATCAC